>JAJRUJ010000028.1 GCA_024277855.1 Candidatus Zixiibacteriota bacterium | reverse complement strand
GACGTACCAAATCGGCCGAATGGCCGGTGTAACGTCGTCCATTCTCGGATTCGATCACATAAACCGAGCACATGTCTATTTTCGATTTAGGATATTTACTTTGGTAGCGGGGAGGGGATTTGAACCCCTGACCTTCGGGTTATGAGCCCGACGAGCTACCAGACTGCTCCACCCCGCGATCAGGCATCCTATATGGCGGATATCACCGGGCAAGTCAAGCCCTTTGTGGCAATTGTAATCGGCTACAGGCAGTGGGGGCTGGAGTATGTCACTTGCGATTTGAAAACGGTATTTTCTGTCGGAGGAATTCTCTTCCTGCACCCGTCTTGAGCCACTTCTCTCTGGCCATTGCCTCAGAGCGGGTTTGGAACTCCTCGGTATAAACTACTCGCCATCCCACATCAGTTTTTGTTGTCTTGCACATCCCGGAGTTATGCTCAACAATACGGTGAGCCAAGTCCTTAGTGTGGCCTGTATATCGTTTACTGCTCGAAGATTGCAGTACGTAGACCGTGAACACATTGCCCTCCGGGATCAGATGATTCACAAGGTGAACACAATAAACAGGATAAAAGTTAATCGATGATTCAAAGTTAAGTCGACGAGCTACTCCGCCAGTGGCGGACTCCACCCCGCGATCAGGCATCCTATATGGCGGATATCACCGGGCAAGTCAAGCCCTTTGTGGCAGAACAAAATTCCTGCTCTCGTTAAAGGTGGATGTCCGCCAATCACCCGGCCGGGCCTGTTTTTTTACGTTGACGCGCTCCCGGTAACCGCTAAGATGTAAAGCATGTCACGGCGCATATACATACTGCGGGCAATCGTCATCGCCGTGCCGCTTCTGATCTCGGCGGCATTTGCCTCGGTCGACGAAGACATTCCCCCGGATTCCTGGATCTATCCGGCGATTGAGGAGCTGACTGCGGCCGGTGACGGCCCGCCCTGGCTGTTGCATACTCAGCCATTTACGCGCAGGCAGGTTGCCTCCTATCTCCACGGTCTCGCGTCCGATACCGCCGACCTCGACCCGGGCCGCCTGATCGTTTACCGGCGGCTGTTTGCTGAATTCGCCGGCGAGGTTGAGGAGATCGCCCGTCCTGCCATAGATCGAATCGTCTTGCGTACCGGTATTCAGCCCTATCTACTCACCACCCAGGCCAAAAACCGCGACGGACTCAATCGTGCCGGAGGGTATCTTCACACGTCGGTGGGCCGTCCCGGTCACTGGCTGGCCCGCACGCGGGTGCGGCTCGATTCGGATGCGCGTTACGATACCCGCTTTCGCGGCAAACCATGGAAAGACAACCTGACGGCCAACATCGACGATGCCTATCTCAAATTCCTGTCCGGCAATTTTGAGGCCTTCTGGGGCAGGGGCCGGCTAAAATTCGGGCGGTCGGCGAATGACGGTCTTCTCCTTTCCGGCTGGTATCCGCCGCTGGATTACGGTCGTCTGAGCTACAGTACCGACCGCTTCCGCATCATGTATTTCATCGCCGTGCTTGATAATTTGCTGCTCAACCCAGGCGAAACCGCCAAACGCTACCTGGCCGGTCATCGAATCGATCTTCGCCCCTGGGATTTTCTTGAATTGGCCGCCGGCGAGGTAATTGTTTTCGGCGGGGTTAACCGTCCCCTGGAGTGGAACTATCTCAATCCGCTGACGCCGTATTACTGGGAACAACTCAACGAGGACCACGATGACAACCCGCTGTGGAATGTCGAATGGTCGTTGCGTGTCCAGCCGGGCTGGGAGGTATATGGAGAATTTTTGATTGATGACTTCCAGATCGATTTCAAATCCGAGCCGCACCAATTGGGTATTCTCATCGGTGCCCACGCCGTTGCTCCGTTCGGGATGTCGCGCAGTTATCATACAGTCGAGTATTCCCGCGTCAACACGACAGTCTACGGTCAGAACGAAGCGCAAAACCGCTATTACTATCGCCGAGATATGCAGGGCCGGGTTATCCCGCTTGGCTCGCGCTACGGTCCGGATACCGACCGCTGGCTATATACCTGCCGCTATCACGCCGCCGACTGGCTCGATATTTCTGCCGGGATTAAACGGTCGCGAAAGGGCCAGAGGGATATTGAAGACATCCAGACCTCGGGCGTTGCCTATGGCGTTCCTTTTCCGTCGGGGGTTGTCGATCAACGCTGGGACATTTTTACCGACATTGACTTCCAGTATCGAAATCTGGTTTTTGTCGGTATGCATGGCGGGTGGTCTCAGCGCGAAAATGAGGACAATATCGCCGGGAATGATCAGAACCTCCTCCTGTTTGAGGGCCGTCTCCTGGTCAACCTGCAAAAAATAGTCGGTTGGACACGATGATCTCCCTGGTCGCCCGCTCGTACGCGAAGATTAATTTAGGTCTCGACGTGCTTGGCCGTTTCCCGGACGGATATCACGAACTGTTCACGACTTTTCAGGCGATTGACCTGCACGACACCCTGACTTTCGAGCGGTCAGGGTCGGGGGGGATTCAACTCATCTCCGCCAATCCCGACTTTCCGCTTGGTCCGGAGAATCTCATCTTTCGGGTATTGACCGAAACGGCAAAATATGTCAATCATCCGGTCAATATCAGGGTGACCGTCGATAAACAAATACCGATTGCCGCCGGGTTGGGGGGTGGTTCTTCAAATGCCGCGGCGACGATCAAAGCGGCCGTGAAGTTGTTCAATTTGCCGCTTTCGACCGACGAATTGACTGCCTGGGCGGCCAAACTGGGTGCAGATATTCCATTTTTTTTGGGCAATGCACAAGCCGAGGGCCGGGGGCGCGGCGATCGGCTTGATCCGGTCGATTTCTATGCCGATTATTGGCTGATTATCCTCAAACCAGCGGCCTCACTGTCTGCTCGTGAGGTCTATGCCGCTCTCGATTTATCCTTGACAAGAAAGAGGATAGGGGTTAGCTTTGCCTCTTGCCGGGATGAAGCTGAGTTTTTTTCTGAAGTTTCCCGGGCGGAGAATGCGCTTACGATGCCGGTGCTTCAATTATGTCCGGCAGTCGGGAATGCACTACGATTTCTGGAGGGATTAGGACCCGTCGTTTCAAGGATTTCCGGTAGCGGGCCGTGTGTCTATGGCATTTTTAGAGAGAGACCGAGCCGACAGGAGATAGAACGTCGAATTCCCGACACGGGGTGGCGGATATATCTGTCTCGTCCGTTGAGGGGTGTGGGTGCGGTTGTTTTGGAAAGCCAAACCGGGGCGAAGACCGACAGGTTAGGAGCAGATCGTGGAAATCTCTGAAGTGCGCATCACGCTACGGAACGAGGAGAAGCTAAAGGCTTTTGCCAACGTCACTTTCGATGGTGAGTTTGTCATTCGCGGTCTCAAGGTGATCAACGGCAACAAGGGCTATTTTGTTTCGATGCCCTCCCGCAAGCGCGCTGATGGAACCCACCAGGATATCGCGCATCCGATCAATAATGCGATGCGCAAGAAAATTGAGGACAAAGTCCTCTCTGCTTATGAAGAGGAGATGAAAGCCCAATCGGCGGAGCAAGCTCCTGTGGGCTCGACCGTGGGCGATTCATCTGAGGAGATAGCCGGGTAAAACGGCATTTATGCCCCGAAGATGGTCCCTGACGACCGTATAGTATTGGCCTGAGAGAATTTTGGGGCGTCGTCAAGCGGTAAGACACAAGCCTTTGGAGCTTGCATTCCCAGGTTCGAATCCTGGCGCCCCAGTTTTTCGATAAATAACTGTCCACCCGACTCACCCCAAACACAGATTAGTCGACTCCGATTATGGCCTATGAACCTAAAGTAGTCAGCGGCAACGCCAACCGCCAACTGGCTGAACGGATCTGCCGTTCACTCGAATGCCGGTTGACTGAGTGCGAGGTTTCCCAGTTTTCCGACGGTGAGATATTTGTCCAGATCAATGAGAATGTCCGTGGCGCCGATGTTTTTATCGTCCAGCCGACCAACCCGCCGGCGGAAAACCTGATGGAGTTGTTGATCTTAATCGATGCCGCCCGCCGGGCCTCGGCCGAACGTATTACGGCAGTCATCCCCTTTTTCGGCTATGCGCGGTCCGACCGCAAAACGCAGCCCCGGGTCTCGATTGCCGCCAAGCTGATGGCCAATATCATCGTCGCGGCGGGCGCCGATCGCGTTTTGACGATGGACCTCCACGCCTCGCAGATTCAGGGGTTTTTTGATATCCCCACCGACCATTTGTACTCTTCTTTGATCTTCGATCAGTATTTTCGTAATATCGGCCTGGAGAATCCGGTTGTTGTCTCGCCTGATGTCGGGTCGATCAAAATGGCCCGGGCATTTTCCAAAACCCTGAAAGGATCGTTGGCCATTGTGGACAAACGCCGTCCCGCCGCCAATCAAACTGAAGTAATGCATATTATCGGCGACGTTGAGGGCAAACCCGCAATAATCCGTGATGATATGGTGGATACCGCCGGGACGCTGACCGAAGCGGCCTATGCGATCAAAGAACGAGGCGCCGGTGACATTTACGCCTGCTGTACGCACGGTGTGCTTTCCGGGCGGTCATTGGAAAAAATAGAGAAGGCGCCGATTAAGAAACTGGTGGTCGCCGATACTATCGACCTCTCCAAGAAAGACTTACCCGAGAAGGTAGAGGTTGTCACCAGTGCCGAATTATTCGCGGAATCGATCAGATGCATTCATAAAGAGGAGACGATTTCCGAATTGTTCCGTGGCCTTGTGCCGGAGTGACAAACAACGTCTCCGGCAGATCGTAAGGTCGGGGGTACTGGATTGAAAACAAATAGACGGCGTGGTGGGCGGATAACCGTTTTAATGCCGGGCGCGTCGGTGAGTTGATGTTATACAGCGGCTGACCAACAGCCGGAAGTTCAGAGGTGCAATATGAAGACAGTCAATTTGGCTGCGTACACACGGGAACTACATGGTAAGGGAGCAGCCAGGCGGTATCGGCGCGAGGGTAAGGTTCCTGCGGTTTTGTATGGTGCCGGGATAGATCCGGTATCGATTATGGTTCCGGCGCTCGATTTCGTCAAAGCCGCACGGACTGCCGAGACTATGTACATGATCGTCGACTTACAGTTTGACGGGAACGGTGAAACAAAGATGGCGCTGGTCCGTGATGTCCAGACCGACCCGATTTCCGGCAAACTGGTCCATCTCGATTTCCTCCATGTCTCGTCGGACCGCAAACTCAAAATGACCGTTCCGGTTCAGCTTAACGGTATCCCCGAGGGCGTTAAAACCCACGGCGGGATTTTGCAGCATATTATGCGTGAACTCGAGATCGAAGCGCTCCCGGCGGATATTCCCGATTCGATCCAGCTTAATGTCGAGGAATTGGGTATCGGTGATACGATCCATGTGCGCGAACTTGAGCAGGAAAATATCGTTATTCTTTCCGATCCGCGACGCACCATTGTGTCGGTTGTGCCGCCGACGGTAATTAAAGAGCCGACCACTGCGGCCGATGCCGAGGCCGAAGCCGCCGGTGAAGCTGAGCTTGTTGGTGAAGACGGCGAAGCCAAACCGGCCGAAGGTGAAGGCGGCGAAGAGAAAAAAGAAGAAGGCAAAGACGACAAGAAAGACGACAAGAAAGAATAGTGTTATTATTCCATTGGTCAGTAAAACTCAAGCCCCCGGCGGTTGCCGAGGGCTTTTTTTTGTTGAGTTGCCGGCGGGCGTGGCCCTGACCAATGAAACTCTGAAAGAGTTTCGCGGTCAGGGTTTATAGGTGCAGTGAATTTGGCGGGCAAGGCTCTGATTATAAAAAACGCACCGGCTGGGTGCAGCACCGCCTTTTGTGGCCGGCGTATTTCTTGTTGTACCGGCTCAGGCTTGTTGGTGTACGGCGGGCGTACACCAACCACATATAATATAAGGTCTTCGATAAGAGACCATTCAATAGTCTTGGCGGGCGGGCGTGGCCCTGACCAATGAAACTCTGAAAGAGTTTCGCGGTCAGGGTTTATAGGTGCAGTGAATTTGGCGGGCAAGGCTCTGATTATAAAAAACGCACCGGCTGGGTGCAGCACCGCCTTTTGTGGCCGGCGTAT
>JAJRUJ010000027.1 GCA_024277855.1 Candidatus Zixiibacteriota bacterium | reverse complement strand
CGCGCGGACGGGCGGAGAAATCCTCGGTGTGCCGATTACCGGGCCGTTGTCGGATTTGCCCTCGGTCAGCGATATTCGCGCAATTATTGCAGTCGGCAACAACCATACTCGCCAAAAAATTGCCGAACGCTTTCCCGATGCCAAATGGATAACCGCGATCCATCCCCGCGCCATTATTGATCCCTCGGCAAAAATCAATCCGGGGGCAGTGGTCTTCGCCGGGGCGATTATCCAGCCCGACACGACCATCGGCGCGCAGGCGATCATCAACACCGGTGCGATGATCGACCACGATTGCCAAATCGGCGACTATGCTCACATCGCTCCCGGCTGCCGTCTCTGCGGTGAGGTTTCGGTGGGCGAGGGGACATTGCTTGGCGTCGGCAGTGTGGTAATTCCGCAAAAATCAATCGGCGAGTGGTCAACTGTCGGCGCGGGTGCTGTTGTCGTCCACGATCTCCCCGCCAACATCACCGCCACCGGCATCCCCGCAAGACCGCGCTGATTATATCACCTGAAACGCCCCGGAATGGAGCCCGGCAGATAGCAAAATGTCGGGTGGGCACGCCCACCCGACGCCTGCTGCTTCATATATGAAATCACCGGGTATTTACGGTTAGCCACCCTGCGATTACCCCATACCTCCAGGGCTAATTCCGCACCCGCGAGAGCATAAACACTCCGGCGATTAGAAAAACCGCCGTCGGTGTCCAGGCGGATACAAGCGGGTCGAGGTTCCCGTTTTGTCCGAACGCCCGAAAGATTTCGATCATTACGCGGAAAGCAAAAGTGATTGCCATTGCAATCCCAAAATTCAACGCCATGCCGCTCTGGCGCACTCGCACCGCAATCGGTATCCCGAACAGGACGATCACCACGTTGATTAACGGGAAAGAGAATTTCCACTGGAAATCGGTGCGTTCGGCGGTCACATCGGCGCCGACCGCCTCCTTCGCATCGATATACCGGTTCAATTCACGGTATCCCATGTTCTCCGGTGAGACTCTTCGGGTGGCAAAATCGCTCGGTGTTTCGGTCCATTGAGGGTAGGTCTTTTTGATAAAAGGCGAAAAATCGGGCAGGTCGTTAGTGCCGCCTTTGGCTGGGAAAATCCGTGTCCGGCCGCGCTTCCCGACCCAGAGTGAGTCCTCATATTTCAGCGTACGCATCGACTCAGCGCTCACCAGTTTTCCGTTGCGGAATGTTTGCACTGTCGCATTGGTTCCGATCCCGGTTTTTGGCTCGAACGATTGGAAATAAAACACGCGGCCGTCGTGTCCCTGGGCATACAGGTTGGAAACCAGCAGCCCCGACCGGTCGATTATCCCCTTGATTTTCTGCCGTTGCCACTGCTCGCGATGCTGGTCGGCCCAGGGGAGAACAAACTCACCGGCAGCCATCACCAACCCGGCCACGATGACCGCACTGCCCAAAAGCGGCACCGCCAGGCGGAACAGCGGCACGCCGGACGCCTTGATTGCCATCAATTCATTGCGCCGGCCCATGAATCCCAGGGAAAACAATGTTGCCAGCAGCAACGCAATCGGCGTAGTAAGCACCATAATATATGGTGTGTAATAGATGTAATAATTGATCACCTCGACGAAGGGTATCCCCCGGTCGATATACCTGTCGAGCCGCTCGACCATATCGATAATTATGAATAAAAACCAGAATGCGGCCTGGGCCCAGAGCACATTGAACCAGAAACTCTTCAGCAGATAAAAACTGAGCCGCTTGAACGGGGGCGGACAGAAACTCGACCGCCGTTTCGGCGGCCTTACCGCTGGCAAGTCGCCCTTATGGCCCTCAACTTTCCGTTCCCACCAATGTGCCAACCAGAGCGGAACTCTTGGTAGAGGCAGGGGGGCGTCGCGGACAACCCGCCAAAGCAAAACCAGGCCGACAACGGCAATTAAGGCATTGGCCGACCACATCGCCACTGCGGGGGAGACAAACCCCCGGTCGGCAAGGTCCTCGCCGCCGATCAAAGACGCCCAGTAGAGGATAAACATCCCCAAACTCATCCCGAGGCCGACCCCGATCCCCCCGCGACGAGCCAAAATCCCCAGCGGCGCGCCGATCAGCACAAAAACCAGGCAGGCGGCGGGAATCGAATATTTCTTGTGGACCTCCAACAGGTACGTCCCGATCAACCGATGTTGGTTCTCGATCCCCTTGATTTCCTGCCGGATGGCGCTCTGCACCCGGCTGTCCGAATTGATCGCCGCCTTAACCGCCTCCTCAACCGAAACGAGGCGCGGTCGACGGTCGGGATTGGCCAGGTAATGCGCCTTGGTCGCCAGGTCAGTCGGCGCGATCAACCGGTCGACTGCCTCCCTCACTTTTTTCTTGATCGCGTCACGATGCGACGGGATCAACGCCCGCCATTGATGAATGTCCGCCATCATGTCGGCGGCCGATTTTTCGCGGTCGGTCCGATAGTCCGAGTCGGTCTGGCTAAACTCCGATCCGACACCGGTTAGATAAAATGTCTGTTGGTCAAATTCGGTCCGCCGATATTTCTCGGGTGTGTCGGGATCAAGCTCATGGATTTCACCGTCCTCCAATTCAACAATCAGGGTGCCGCCGTCGGAGGAAAAGGCCAGTTTCCCTCTTTTGGCGGTAATTGTGCGGGGATTGAGCCGGTCTTTATAGTCGAAAATCGCCACGTCGCCGATCTCCGAGGTCTTATAATTCAATTTACGGACCAGCAGTTTATACCCGGCGATCTGGTCGGAGAGGACATTTTCCTTAATCTCAAGCATTGGCCGTGTGCGGCGAATGTCCGACATCAATTGCCGTGCCTTATGGTTGGCGTCGGGCAGGACGCCGTTGTTAAAAAATATCAACCCGACACCGAGCAATATCCCGGCGAACAGGAGGGGGAAAACGATCCGTACCGGGGAGATCCCGGAGGCCTTCATCGCCAGGATCTCCGAATCCGCCGACAGCCGCCCGGTGGCCATCAACGTTCCGGATAAGACCGCCATTGGAATCGAGAGCGCCAGCATCCAGGCCAGGTTGAGGACAAACACCTGGATGATGATCCAGGCGTCGACCTGCTTTTTGACCACCAGCTTGACGACATCGGGGATGAAATCGACCAGGAGGACGACGGTGATCACCACAAAGGCGAACAGGAAAGGACCGACAAACTCGGTCACAGTATATCGAGACAACTTCCGCACAATTAGAATATACCCATTGGCCGCCGCCGCTCAAGCAAGAATCTCGTTCCGGCCCCCCGAAGGTATGCTCGCCGAGGGCTTTTTGGGTCTTTTTGCTTGACACGTCCGGCAAACAACCGGACATATCATATTCTGACTCGTGCGGCTCGCAGTCGGCCGGACGGCAGGGAATACGTATGGCTCTGATTGACTACAAATCCGGTGACCGGCTGGTCGGCTTTTTCGCCGTGCGGCGATTTGATCGACGCGAGCATAACGGCACGCCGTATCTGACCCTGAATGTTGCCGACCGTACCGCCTCGGTTAATGCCGTGATGTGGGACGGTTTCGCCGAGGTGGTTGAAAGTCTGAAAGTCGGTTCGGTGGTCAAAATCCAGGGGATGCTCGGTGAGTATCGCAACGCGCCGCAAATTAAAATCGAACGCATCCGACTCGCCCTCGACCACGAGTTTGACCCATCAGATTTCCTCGCGCTCTCGGCTATTCCGGCTGAGGAGTTGGCCGCGCGGCTGGATAAGATCATCGGCTCGGTCAGCGATGATCATCTGCACTCACTGCTGACCAATCTGTTTGGTGAGCAGCATCTCCGCGAGGATTTTTTGACTGCGCCCGGCGGGAAGAAGGTGCATCATGCATCAATCGGGGGGTTGGCCGAACATACTTTCGGTGTCGTGGCTATCTGTGAGTTGGCCGTGTCGTTATATCCCGGACTCGACCGCGAACTGCTGGTCACCGGTGGACTACTGCACGATATCGGCAAAATCAAGCAGTACCAGGTCAGCTCGGTGTTCGAGTATACCGATTCCGGGCGGTTGCTTGGTCATGTCGTCGAGGGTGACGAGATGGTTGGAGACGCCATCAAAAATATCGAGGGCTTTCCGGCAGACCGGGCGATGTTGCTGCGGCATTTGATCCTCTCGCATCAGGGGCAGTACGAGTTTCAGGCGCCGATCCTGCCGCAGACCCGTGAGGCGTTTGTACTTTATTTTGCCGACCAGTTGGATTCGACGATGGGGCAGTTGGCTAATTTGGAAAAAAAGAGCGGGGACAAGCCCTGGAGTGAATATGAGCGGCTGCTGGGTCGCTTTATCTATTTTGGAAAAGAGCGCGAGACCGCGCAAGAAGAATAAACCTGCGGCCTGCGCGGCCGGCGGGGGGGAATAATGGGGTTTTTCGATCTAATCTCGAATGATATCGGTATCGATCTGGGTACCGCCAATACCTTAGTCTGGGTGCGCGGCGCGGGGATCGTCCTGAACGAACCGTCGGTTGTGGCGATCGAAACTTCCGGTGGCAAGGTGGTTGCGGTCGGCTCGGCGGCGCGGGAGATGCTCGGCCGGACGCCGGACAACATGCGGGCGGTGCGGCCGCTGAAAGACGGGGTGATTGCCGATTTTGAAATTACCGAAAAAATGCTCTCGGATTTTATCCGTCGGGTCATCCGTCACCGTTACCTGATGAAACCGAAAGTTGTCGTCTCGGTCCCCTCGGGGATCACCGAGGTGGAAAAACGCGCGGTGCGCGATTCGGCCGAAAATGCCGGCGCGCGTGAGGTCTACTTAATTCAGGAACCGATGGCCGCCGCGATCGGGGTCGGTCTTCCGGTCGACCGCGCGTCCGGGGTGATGGTCATCGATATCGGCGGCGGGACATCCGAGATTGCCGTCATCGCCCTGTCCGGGATCGTCAACAACATCTCCGTGCGGATCGCCGGCGACAAGATGAACGAGTCGATTGTCCTGTATTTGAAGAAAAATTACAATCTATTGATTGGCGAGTTGATGGCCGAGGAAATCAAAATGCAAATCGGCTCGGCATTCCCGATCGAACGTGAGGAATCGATGGAAATTCGCGGGCGTGACCTGATTGCCGGGGTGCCCAAGACGATGACGATCTCCTCGGTCCAGGTGCGTGAGGCGCTTGCCGAAACCATCGATAATATTGTCGAGGCGGTACGGCAATCGCTTGAACGTACGCCGCCCGAACTTTCCTCGGACATCCTCGACCGGGGGATTGTGCTCACCGGCGGCGGGGCGCTGCTGCGCGGACTTGATCGCCGCTTGCGGCAGGAGACGAACCTGCCGGTCAACCAGGCCGACGATCCCCTTACTTGTGTCGTGCGCGGTACCGGCAAAGTGCTCGAAAATATGACCATGTTTGAAAAAGTCCTGATGAAAAGCCGCCGCGACTAAGGTGTTGCGGTGAGATTGCCGGGGGGCGGCAGTTTAGTTGATTTAATCTAAATCCAAACATTGCAGCAGCGCTTGCAGGGGAGTTGGCGCGCGATGATAACCGCTGAGGACGTCCACAAAATTTTGACCGGCCCCAAAGGCCGGCCGATGAAACGCCGAGAACTGGCCCGGGCGTTAGGGGTTGGTGAACGTGAATATCCCGAATTTCGCGCGCTGATCCACGAGATGTTGCGCGGGGGACGGTTGGTCAAACTCAAGCGGGGACGGTTGGCGCCGCCGGATCCGTTGAATCTCGCGGTCGGTATCTTTTCCCAAAAATCGCAGGGGTATGGTTTTGTCACCGTTGATGAACGCGACGATCTGGCCCACGTGTTTATCAAAGCCGGTCAGGCCGGCACCGCCCTTGACGGCGACCGCGTATTGGTGCGGCTCTCCCCGGAAAAAACCGGCCCTACCCCCGAGGGCCGGGTAATCAAGGTCCTGGAGCGCGGAGAAAAGCTGATTGCGGGAATCTTCGGCAAGACAAAGTATTCGAACCATGTCCGCCCCGACCCGCCTTCGCCGTTGACCGAAATTTATATCCATCCCGCGCACACCAAAAAAGCCCAGCCGGGTCAACAGGTGCTGGTCAAAATCGAGGAGTGGCCCTCGCCCGATCTGACCCCGGAGGGGCGGATCACCAAGGTGCTTGGTTTTCCCGACGATCCCGGCGTCGACATCCAACGGATCATCCACGACCACGGCCTTCCCGGTGCGTTTCCCCGACCGGTGCTGGCCGAGTCGCGCGCCTTGCCGGAAACAATCAGCGCCAAAGACTTGAAAGGCCGCAGCGATTTCCGTGACAATGTCGTTTTTACCATCGATCCGGCTACCGCCAAAGATTTCGACGACGCGATTTCGATCGACGAAACCAAAAACGGTTGGCGGGTGGGAGTTCATATCGCCGATGTTGCTCACTATGTCACGCCCGGGAGCAAACTGGATGAAGAGGGCTACCAGCGGGCGACCAGTGTCTACTTGGTCGACCGGGTGATCCCGATGCTCCCGCCGAGATTGTCCAACAACATGTGCAGTCTCAAACCCAATGTCGATCGGCTGACCATGAGTTGCCTCGCCGAGATCGACAAGCAGGGGAAAATCACCAGGTTTGAACTCTGCAATTCGGTCATCCATTCGCGGGCACGGCTGACCTACCGACAAGTAATGGATTTCTTCTCCTCGGGTACACGCGGCAAAATCAAGCCGGAGGTTGCCGCCAAATTGACGATAGCCCGCGCCGCTTCGGCCGCCCTGCGTGCCGCGCGGTTCAAAGCGGGGAGTCTCAATCTCGAAACACCTGAAGTTAACATTATTCTCGATGATCAGGGTGTGCCGATCAGAATCGAGTTGGACGAAAACGACGAATCACATCAGTTGATTGAAGATTTGATGTTGATGGCCAACCGCTGTGTGGCCGGCTATTTTCTGCGCCTGAATGCGCCGACGTTGTATCGCATCCATGCGCAGCCGGACAAGGAGAAGATGTCTGAGTTTGCCGCTTTTGTCTCGCATCTTGGCCTGTCCTTTTCCACGCGCGGCGGAGTTACCTCCCAAAAACTCGGCCGTTTTCTCGATCGGATTCAGACCGATTCCCGGCGGGCGACGATTACCAATATCCTCCTCCGGTCATTGAAAAAGGCAGAATACTCGCCGGAGAATGTCGGGCATTTTGGCCTCGGGTTTAACCATTATCTTCATTTCACTTCGCCGATTCGGCGTTATCCCGACTTGTGGGTGCACCGGCATCTCAAGAAACTGCTGGCAAAAAAACTGACAGTCACCCAAAAGAAAAAAATCGCCGGCGATTTGCCGGCGATCGGCCGCTGGACTTCCGAACGCGAGCGCGCGGCGATGCAGGCCGAGCGTGATTCGGTGCTGATTAAACAGTTGCAATATCTCAACGCCCGACTCGGTGATGAATACACCGGCACGATCTCCGGTTTTCTTGAATTCGGTTTTTTTGTTACGTTGGAAGGTGTCTGGGCGGACGGTTTGGTCCGGTTTTCGGGGATCGACGATGATTATTATCATTACGACCCGGAAAAATACCAGGTCAAAGGCCGTCGCACCGGCCGTACTTTTCGCCTGGGCGACAAAGTACGCGTGCGGTTGATTAAAGTTAATAACGCGCGCAAGGAAATCGATCTAATCATGGCCGATGCGCCGCTGGAGAACTCGACCAAACGGAAATGGGGCAAACGCGGCCGTCACAGTCCCCGGTAACCCGATGGAATCGCGGCAGGACATTTCGGTATTAATTGTCAGCGCAGACGAGGCGATAATCCAGCGTGTCGGCGGCGCTCTGCGGCATTGGCAGCCACGGCTCGTTGTTGCCGACGGGTATGTTTCGGCGTTCAAACTGCTTGCCGCCCGGCCGTTCGATTTTGTTTTCGCTGACACCCGCAATGCTGAAATCCCGCTTAAAGACCTTTTTGCCCGCCTGAACTACCGCCGCCCGGCCGCCGAAATTATCGGGCTGAACGATCCGATCTCCGGTGAGTCGCCGGCATCGCCGTTTGACTACGGTTGTGCAGCGCTGCTCCCGGCGGAGACTGACTCTGAAGAACTCCAGCATCTGGTGGCCGATATCCTGACCCGGCGGACCGAGGTTCAGACCTGCGGCTGGATCGGCAAATCGCCGGCGATCCGCTCTGCCGCGTCGCTGGTGCTTACCGCCGCGCCGACTAATGCAACGGTGCTTTTAATCGGAGAGAGCGGCACCGGCAAGGAACTGGCCGCGCACGCCCTGCATGAGAACTCACCCCGTAAGAACAAGCCATTTGTCGCGGTTAATTGCTCGGCCTTATCCGAGGGGATTTTAGAATCCGAGTTATTCGGGCATGAGAAAGGCGCGTTCACCGATGCCTTCGCTCAAAAACAGGGTGTATTTGAATCGGCGCACGGCGGGACAATTTTTCTTGATGAAATCGGCGACATGCCGCCGGGCTTGCAGGCCAAAGTCCTCCGCGTGCTCGAAGATCGTCGGGTGCGGCGTGTAGGTGGGACCATCACCCTCGATATCGATATCCGCGTGATCGCCGCGACCAACCATGACCTTGCCGTTGCTGTTGAAGACGGCGCGTTTCGCGGCGATCTCTATTTCCGTCTCTCGGTCATTCGGCTCAATCTGCCGCGACTCTATGACCGGCTCTGGGATATCCCGTTGCTGGCCGAAACGTTTGCCGCGGCGACCTCGCAAGCCAAGCCCCTTTCGTTCGCCGATGACGCGTATGAACGGATGTTGGCCTACCATTGGCCGGGGAATGTGCGTGAATTAAAAAATTTCGTCGAACGACTGGGCGTGCTTTCGCCGACCGGACGTATCGGTGCGAAAACGGTCCGCAAATACCTGCAGGAGCAACAGCCGCTCAACCGTAACTTGCCCGTCGTGACGGGTCTTTCGCCGGAGACCTCACGCCATGATTTGATCCTCGCCGCCCTGGCCGAACTCAAGCGCGACCTGACCCGGATCAAACAGGCGATGGGCCTGGTTCCCGGACAACCGGTCTATCATCACTCGGAAACGGCCACGACCATTAATGACGAAAAACCGCAGAATCTTAAACATATCGAAATCGAAACCATCCGCGAGGCGTTGAAAACGGTGAACGGCAACCGCCGCCGGGCGGCCAAACTCCTCGGCATCGGCGAACGCACCCTCTACCGCAAAATCAAAGAATACGGTTTATAATATATGACGCCCAGCCCGGGGCGGCTCACCTCATCGCGGTGGGTTGTGGGTTAGCACAATGCAACAAGCTGAAACAGCAAACTTGCCCGGCGATCCGCGATTCAGCCACCCGACCGAATCTTTCGATGTCCGGCAACCTTCTGTCAGTTTACCGTTGACCCGCGTTTGGCATCGCGTTAGCATAAAAGTATTGAATGTAAAATGTGGGTATAATTACAAAACAAGTCCGGACCTGGGAGGGTTGAACGGCATGAAAAAACTGATCGGTGTCCTGCTGGCAGTCTTGGTAATCGGCTTACTTGTTCGTCCCGCGTCGGCCGGCGATAAACTCGGGTCGGCGCCTTATGAGAAGTACGAAACACCCGAAAACTGCGGTGAATCCTGCCATACCGATTTTTATCGCCAGTGGCAGCAGGCGATGATGTCGCAGGCGTACACCCATCGCTGGGACGAGATCGAGTATTTCAAACTGGCGGTTCCCCAGGCCGAAAAAGACGAGAAAGTTGCCGAGGTTAAGGCCGGATGCAACGGTTGTCATGCCCCGCTGGCTTTCCTGGCCGGGGACATCCCGCCGCCAAAACCCGCCGAGAATTCCCGCGCCAACGAGTCGGTTTCCTGCGATCTCTGTCACTCGGTCACCGGTTTTGTCGGCGATACACCCTACAATTTCAACTGGATTACCGAACCGGGTGAAATCAAATATGGACCGCGTGAAACCGGGGATGCACCTGCTCACGAAATCCGGAAATCGGACTTTTTGGGAACGGCCGAATTTTGTGGTACCTGCCATAACGAAAAAAGCCCCTACGGCGCCTGGGTGAAATCGACCCATCTCGAATGGAAAGAGGGACCGTACGCCGCCGAAGGAGTGGTATGCCAGGACTGCCACATGACCCGTGCGCTGCTGGCGACCGCGGAGATGAGCGAGGAAGCTTACCCCGATGCGCGGCTGCACTTGTTTCACGGTGCACACGATCCGGGGAAAATTCGCGGCACCGTCGAATTGCGGATCTACCCGGATATTGTCGAAGCTGCACCGGGCGAGACAGTTACCTTTAGTGTCGCGTTGTTTAACCAGAAAGCCGGACACAAATTCCCCACCGGCTCGGTTGAGGACCGGATTCTCTGGCTTCATGTCGAAGCGGTCGATGACGCCGGGAATACCTTCCATTTGCCGGTCGACGCCAAAGGATTTGACGGCGAGGAATATACTATTGCCGCCGATGTGCTGGCCTATCAGGACATGGGGATCGCCCTGGATCAGCCGGATTTTGCCGGGGTACAACGTGACGGCGTGCCAATCGGTGACCGGATTTTTCGCATGCCGTATTTCGATCCCCAGGGCCGGATGACGATTCAGCAGTGGAACACCGCTTCGCTTGGTCCCGACTATCGCCTGGGGCCCCGCGAAACAAAAATTGAAACATATACGTTTGTCCTGCCGGCTGATATTGCGGCCGGTAAGCTTAACATTACCGCGACATTGAACTATCAATTGCTGGTGCGGCCGGTACAGGAATTCCTTGATGTTCCCGCCGAGGAATCGGCGATCGTCGTGGTCAATACCTATACGACGACTATCGAGGTTCGGCCGTAAGTCCGGTGAGAAAGTCGCCGGTCTGGCATTGATGGCGACAAAAGAATAATCGGGTGAATCGTGGCGCACGGTCTCCGCTGTGAGTGGGCGGCGTACGCCCTTTAGTGTGCAGGCCACCGGGCATTCAGGGGGCAGGCGGGGGCCCAATTTTGTTGCCATATCTGCGAGACAAAAATTAAAAATATGGATTCCCCTCCACAGGCGGGCAGGCCGCCTGCTCGGGAATGACGGATTGTTGATATCTGCTTATCGGCACCCGGGGCGGGCCACCCGAGTCACTCGGGGATCCGGCTACCTTTCAAGGTTCAATAACATGTCATATAATGTTGAACTTGGTATCACAATTCCGATGCCGGAGTTTTCAGTTTGTATCATCTCGACTTTCTTGGTTTTTGCATTTAATAGGAGTTTTTTGTATGGTTCGTAGCCGCTGACCACTCCAACAAAATAGCGACCGGATTTCATGGGCAAAGCGCACGCGGGATCACGCCTGTCGAGAAATACAGGGCTACCGCTTGAGCCGTCGAAAAATTGCCCATCAACAAAGATTGTGTCTGAATATTGATCAAATCCCGCGACAACACCTGTTCTTATAAATGGATATTTTTGTGCAATCTTCTTACCGAGTGGGAATCCTACGAATGTTACCGTTTGACCCGGGATCAGGTCAGACCATTTCGTGAAATTCTCAGGTTCCAGAACCCGGAGACTACCGAGTTCTGGCCAACCAATGCCCTTTAATGAGGAACTTGTGACCAATATAACCGCTATGTCCAAGCCACCCCAGGTGATTGTTGCGCCTGACCGTACAGGTATTTTCGCAGGCTTTTCAAAAAACTCGATGTTCATTTTCAAATCAACGGTTGTGTCGACTCCTGCTTCATTTCCAAAAGGGATCGAAATAGTGACATCACCTCCATTTTCCAATACATGACGATTGGTGATTGCAAATACGATATCATGGACGTTGGGTAGGCGAGCGATGAAGCAACTTCCTGAAGAGGCGTCACATTTAATCATTGCCACATATGACTGTTGCAATCTCACATAATGACTGAAATTTGCAAAAGACGCCGTATCGTCAGCGTCTTGACCGTCTGCGGCTTTTACTATTAGCAGGGAAATAGCAAAGGATAAACCAAGCACCTTTAGCAGAAAAGTCAATTTCCTTAAATAATAAATATTTCTCTCAATAATTCCCATTTCAGACCTCCTTTAGATTTCTCACAACTATCTGATGATTGGCAGCGATGCAATTTATTTATCCCCAATAATGATTCCGTTCCAAAATATATTATTCGAATCCCGAGTCCGGTTAGCCAATCAGCAAATTTACTTGTGCTCCCGCAATCATATTCTCCCTATCCCTCTCCACCCATTTTTTACATCTTGTGGCTATGAAAAGTGTGATACTGGGATTCATTATTGCCGCGGGGATTGCGATCTGGGGATATCTCAATCGCTATCTCACCGCACCGGGTGCGGTTGGCGCGTGTGTCGTCGGCGGGTGTATCTGGGTCGGTGGGGGATGGGGTCTCGCCGCCCCGCTGGTATTTTTCTTTGTGGTCTCGTCGGTGCTGACCAAGTGGAGTGCACGGCGGCGCGAATCCGCCCCAAACGAGTTTGGGACGGCCACACAAACAGATGTTGGTGCATGGGGACATACACCAACCACGACGCACTTTATAAAAGACGGCGAGAGTCGCCGCACCATCAAACAAGTTGCGGCCAACGGGACTGTCGCGACTGCATGCGCTATCGCAACCTGGATCACCGGTGATACGCAATGGCTCTTCGGTGCGCTCTGCGCGCTCGCCGCGATGACCGGCGATACCTGGTCATCCGAACTCGGACGAGCGTTCGCTCGTGGGCCTTTTGACTTACGGACAGGCAAACGGGTGCCCGCCGGCATCTCCGGCGCGGTCAGCTTTGCCGGTTCCATCGCCGGTTTGCTCGGTGCGGCGGCGACGACTGCAGTCGGGTTGATCTTTCTGCGTCACCCTGCCTGTCCGCTGCTCCCGCTGTTTCTCACGATTGCCGGCTGGGCCTGGTTGTCGGTTTGGGTCGATTCATTCCTTGGCGCAACCGTACAAATGCGGTTCAGGTGCCCGGCATGTAACACCCTAACCGACAGCGTGATACATTGTGATACTTCAAGTATAAAAATAGCAGGTATCCCCGGTGTCGGCAACAATGCAGTCAACTTCCTGACCACTATCTTCGCCGCGCTTATCATCTTTTTACTCTGAATGTCCATCCCGTTCAAGAAAACCGTTGACCCCCGATTACTGATCTCTATTTTGCCTGCGTAAGGGGGAGCGGTTACTTTCGAGGTTTAAAACGGACAGGAGTGAGCAATGCCGGCAATTACTTTGTGCATGGCGCGTGAGATATTGGATTCGCGGGGCAATCCCACAGTCGAAGTTGAAGTTGGTTTGGAAGACGGGACGATTGGACGGGCTGCCGTGCCGTCGGGGGCCTCCACCGGCGCGCATGAAGCGCTCGAGTTACGCGACGGCGATCCGAAACGTTACCTCGGCAAAGGCGTGCAAAAAGCAGTCGATAATATCAATTCCCAAATCGGCCCATTACTGGCCGAGAGTTTTCTCGACAGCATAGACCAACCCGAGATCGATAACTTTCTCAAGGAACTCGACGGCACCGAGGACAAATCGAACCTCGGCGCCAACGCGATGCTCGGTGTGTCACTTGCCGTGGCGCATGCCTCGGCGGAGTTTATCGGCTTGCCGTTGTTTGCCTATCTCGGCGGGCCGAACGCCAAGATCGTGCCGGTGCCGATGATGAATGTGCTCAACGGCGGCAAGCATGCCGATAACAATGTCGATGTTCAGGAATTTATGATCGTCCCCGCCGGGGCCGACTCGTTTACCGAGGGGTTGCGTTACAGCGCGGAGGTGTTCCACAATCTCAAGAAAGTCCTCACCGCCAAAGGGTATAATACGTCGGTCGGGGATGAGGGTGGTTTTGCGCCCAACCTGAAAAACAACGAAGAGGCGATTACGATCATCCTCGAAGCGATCGAAAAAGCCGGGTACAAGCCCGGCGAGGACATATTCCTCGCGCTCGATCCGGCTTCGTCTGAGTTCTTTGATGCGGCCGAAAATGTCTACGACTTAGCCGGTGAGGGGAAGAAACTCTCCGGGGAAGAACTGGTTGGATTCTACGCCGATTGGGTGAGCAAATATCCGATTATCTCGATTGAGGACGGTCACGCCGAGGACGACTGGGATTCATGGAAGATAATGACCGAACAGCTCGGCGGGAAAATACAAATTGTCGGCGACGATATATTCGTGACCAATCCCAAACGCCTCCGCCGGGGGATCGAGGAACGCACGGCCAACTCGATTTTAATCAAGCTCAACCAGATCGGTACGCTGACCGAAACGTTCGACACTATCGACATGGCCCGTAACGCGGGGTTCACCTCGGTGGTCTCGCATCGCTCGGGCGAAACCGAAGATACCACGATTGCCGATTTTGCGGTGGCGGCCGGCGTGGGGCAGATCAAAACCGGATCGCTCTGCCGCACCGACCGGATTTGCAAATATAACCAACTCCTCCGGATCGAGGAGATGCTCGGCGACCGGGCGATCTATCCGGGTATCCACGCTTTCACGCGGGTCAACAGTTAGCCGGTGGCCAGGCAAAACCGAAAAATCAAACGACGCGGCAAGGTGGTCGTTCCCGACTTGTTGGCCAGTTTGGGGCAGTTTGCCGGGCCGCCGGGTTCGATCTCGCGGCGGCGATTGGTCGTCCTCGTGCGATTAGGTGTGTTGGCGCTGGTGATATTTCTGTTTGCTTCCGGCCCGGAGGGGACGGTGCGGTTGTGGAACCTCCGAACCGAAAATCAGGAGTTGACCCGAGAGAATCGTCAACTGGCCGCCGAGATTTTCCAGTTGGAGAATATCACTCGCTACCTCGAGAGCGATACGGCCTATATCGAGAAAGTTGCCCGCGAGGAATACGGTTACGCCAAGCCCGACGAAATTATCTACCTCAAACCCGAACCGCCCGACGAGAAATAACTGTCGGGGTCTTCACTTGAATTTTGGGCCGATCCTCGGTTAATTCCTCGCTATGGCCGGACCGGAAAAAACACTCGCCATTGTGCTTAAGACGCAGAAATGGAGCGAAACCTCCAAGATTGCTCACCTCTACACCCGTAAATGGGGGAAAATTTCGGTCATGGCCAAAGGGGCACTGCGGCCCAAGGCGAAATTCTGGGGGCACCTGGAAACCTTCTCCTTAATCGAGGCGATGGTCTACAAAAAACAGCGCGAACGGATCCACCTGCTTTCGCAATGCCTGCTTAAAGACGCGTTTGGCGGGCTGTACGCCGATCCCGAACGGGCGGGGTATGGATTTTGCGCGGTTGAATTTTTGGACCGTCATACTCTCGAAGAACCGAACGAGGACCTCTTTGAGTGGACGGTGTATAACCTGCGGATGTGGCAAAAATGCAGCGGGCTGCGTTTACGGCTCGGGTTTTATGAGTATCTTCTCCTGTCGCTGGTGGCCTTGGGTTATCGTCCGGCGATTGACAATTGTATCTCCTGCGGCAAAGTCCCGGACGTGGGGAAAAAAGTCATGTTTGACCGGGACGGCGGCGGGTTAATTTGTCGAAACTGCGCCACTGAAGAGGGGCATTATCAGGTTCTCTCGGCGGCGGCTTACGACCGGTTGAAAAATGCGGTTAACCAGTCGGTGGATTTTAAAGAAGATCCCTGTCCGCCTCAGTCCGTGGTCGATGAGATCACCGAAACGACCGAATCGTTTTACGGGTATCATCTCGGCGGCATGCGGCTCAAATCGCTGGAATTTGTTCGGCGGATCGCCGGACCCCAATAGGGAGGAAATGTGGGCAAGAAACCGAAAAAGCCCGAGACAATTATGGACCGGCTGGTCTCGTTATGTAAGCGCCGGGGATTCGTTTTTCAATCGTCGGAAATCTACGGCGGGGTCAACTCCTGTTGGGACTATGGCCCGATGGGAGTCGAACTTAAACGCAATGTCCGCGATTTCTGGTGGCGGACAATGACCCAGGCCCGCGATGATATCGAGGGGATCGACGCCGCAATCCTGATGCATCCGGAGGTCTGGCGCACGTCAGGGCATGTCGACGGTTTTACCGATCCGCTGGTCGACTGTAAAAAATGCAAGTCGCGGTTCCGCGAGGATACCCTTGAAGATAAAGTCTGTCCCAACTGCGGGGGAGAACTGACCGAGCCGCGTATGTTTAATTTGATGTTTAAGACATTCATGGGGCCGGTCGAGGACGACGCTTCGGTGGTCTACCTTCGTCCGGAAACCGCGCAGGGGATCTATGTCAATTACCTTAACGTCCAGGGGCCCTCGCGGCAAAAAATCCCGTTTGGGATTGCGCAGATCGGCAAGGCGTTCCGCAACGAAATCTCGCCGGGGAATTTTATTTTCCGCTCGCGCGAATTCGAGCAGATGGAAATGCAGTATTTTATTCATCCCTCCGAGGACGACCAGTGGTTTGAGTATTGGAAGGAACAACGCTGGGCATTTTATCAGGAACTGGGAATCGACGAGGCCAAACTGCGCTGGCATGAACACGGCCCCAATGAACTCGCCCATTATGCGAAAGCCGCGTACGATATCGAATTCGAGTTCCCGTTCGGCTGGCGAGAGATCGAGGGTGTCCATAACCGCACCGATTTCGACCGGTCGCGGCACAAAGAAGCGACCGGCGTCGACCTCTCGTTTTTCGACGACCAGACCAAGGAACGGTTTGTGCCGTATATCATCGAAACCTCGGCGGGGGTCGACCGGATGATGCTGGTCTGCCTGTGCAACGGCTACCGCGAGGAGGAAGTCAAAGGGGAAAAACGGGTTTCACTCTCACTCTCGCCAAAAGTTGCGCCGATTAAAGTCGCTGTATTTCCGCTGGTAAAAAAACACGGGATGCCGGAGGTCGCGCGGAAAATCTACGCCGATTTGCAAAAACATTTCAAATGCTTCTACGATGAAAAATCGGCGGTCGGCCGCCGTTATCGCCGGATGGATGAGGTCGGCACACCGTTTTGTGTGACCGTCGACGGCGACACGCTGGAAGACCAGACCGTCACGATTCGCGAACGCGACTCGATGGAGCAAATCCGCGTCGCGTCAGACCAGTTGGTTTCGATTCTGACCGAGAAAATGGCTTAGGGGCGCGGGCCGCTACGCCGTGGAATTTCGGCGATTTACGGGCATAAAAAAATCCCGGGGCTATCTTCCCGGGATTAGGGTGGAGCAGTAACACTCCTATTCACGTCAAGGCAGTTTAGCGTCTTGCCCGGGACTGCAAACAGCAGCCCTCACTACAATGGGCCGCCCGAGGAACGGTATATCTACCCATGAACTCCCCTGGTGTGAGGTTAACTTCTTTTATTGCCCTTGATAGTGGTTAAGGTCGATTACTACTCGTCCTACTCCTTGTCCTTTTTGACCGGTTCGCAGCAGACCATGCCGCCTTTCATCACACCGGCCATGATCGGGATACAGCCACAGCAAAGATCATCCAGCGACTTCCCTTTGACATCAATGGTGAATCCATTGTCGGTTTTCTCGATTACGATTGTAGTCTTGTACTGTTCTGCCATGATGGCCTCCAATTGATGGTCGCAAATTAGTGCGGCCGGATTATGTAATGATCTTGCCATATCTATATATACGAATATAACGATATATGTTGCCAAATTTTTTTACTTTTTCTTTTTTGTTGTCTTTTTCTTTTTCGGCGTGGCGATTTCGAGGCAGCAACAGAAACCGGTACAACAACTTTCGACCGACTGTTTATCCAGCCGGTAATAGACTTTCTGGCCGTCACGGCGGTCGTGAACCACCTCGGCCTGCCGTAAAACCGCCAGATGACGGCTGATTGTCGGCTGTGACAGCCCGATCACCGCCACGATCTCGTTGACCGTCAGTTCTTTGTCGGCCAGCAAGGCGACGATTCGCAACCGTGTCCTGTCACCGAACGCTTTAAAATAGCGGCTGAATTTTTTCGCATCAATTGCCATAATGGTTCACCGCGTTTAATCCTCTCATGTACATATACGTGTATGTCTATATCGGCTATTTGTCAATCGGATTTGCCCCCCAGGGGCGGACATTTCCCGCGACCTGTGATTATCTGGTGGCCCATACCTATGTGGCTACATGTCGTATATGGTCGATTGGCAGAAATCAACCATCTCACCGGCGGGCAGGCCCACCGCTGTCGGCAATGACATCATTATGTTTTCCGGTCAATTGGGGTGCTCCACCGTGCCAGGGTGGTTTTTCGAGAGAATGTCGGTGATTCGTCTCACCGTTTTGCCGCTCAACCACTTACTTTCCATGACAATCGACTGATTTCCTGCTTGGGTTTTCTGCGATTTAGGGTATATTATTAAATTTGGGTTTCGGGCCATGGTGGCTGGATTCCCCGAGGGAGCAATATATCGTGTTCGACAGTTTAGGTGACCGGCTCGACGGAGTGTTCAAATCCCTGCGCGGACAGGGCCGGCTCTCCGAAGAGAATATCAAGGATGCGCTCAAGGAAGTCCGTCGGGCGTTTTTGGAGGCCGATGTCAATTACAAGGTCGCCAAAAAATTTGTGGCTGGTGTCACCGAAGAATCACTCGGCGAAAAAGTCCTTACCTCGGTCACTCCCGGCCAGTTGATCATCAAGATTGTACACGATAAACTGGTCGAACTGCTCGGCGGGCAAAGCCGCGAGCTGGCCTACAACCCGCGTGGAATCACGGTCTGGATGATGGTCGGCTTGCAGGGTTCGGGCAAAACTACCGGCTGTGCCAAACTTGGCCTGCGCGCCAAACGGGCCGGACGCAAACCGCTGCTGGTTGCCGCCGATATCTACCGGCCGGCGGCCAAAGACCAACTCAGGGTTCTCGGCAAAGCGCTTGATATTCCGGTGTTCACCACCGATGACGATGCCGTGAGGATCGCCGGGCAGGGGCTCGCTTACGCCAAAGAAAACGAGATCGACCTGGTGATCCTCGACACTGCCGGGCGGCTGCATATTGATGAAGAATTGATGGGCGAACTGCAACAGATGAAAAAGGCCGTCCGCCCGACCGAGATTATGTTTGTCGCCGACGCGATGACCGGGCAGGACGCGGTCAAATCGGCCGACGCGTTCCATCAGGCGCTGGGCATCGACGGGGTGATGCTGACCAAGATCGACGGCGACGCGCGAGGCGGTGCGGCGCTTTCGATTCTGGAGGTTACCGGCCGCCCGATTAAGTTCCTCGGTATCGGTGAAAAACCGGCCGACCTCGAGGTGTTTCATCCCAGCCGGCTGGCTTCCCGCATCCTCGGCATGGGCGATGTGGTCACCTTGGTTGAAAAAGCCCAGGCGGCGGTCGACACCAAAAAAGCGATCGAACTGGAGAAAAAACTCCGCAAAGCGCAGTTTACCTTCGAGGATTTCTACGACCAGCTCCAGCAGGTTAAGCAGATGGGGTCGCTCGAATCGATTATCTCGATGATTCCCGGCGTGGGCAAGGCGCTCAAAGGGCTGCCGATCGACGATCACGCGCTGGTCCGGATCGAGGCGATGATCCAGTCGATGACCCTGCAGGAGCGACGGACTCCGTCGATTATCAGCGGCTCGCGCCGTGCGCGTATCGCAAAGGGGTCGGGTAATTCTATCCAGGATGTCAACAAATTGATCAAGCAGTTCGGCGATATGCAGAAAATGATGAAAAAACTTGGCAAAATGGGGCCGAAGGCCTTATCCGGGTTCAAATTTCCGATGTAATTGGGAGAGAATTATCGTATTATCGCTGACTTTCGCGAATAATTGTTGAGTGTATATGACGCTGTGGTAAGGAGGTAGTACTTGTCAGTCAAAATTCGGCTGAAACGAATGGGCGGGAAAAAGAAACCGTTTTTCCGGTTTGTCGCCATCGACTCCCGCAAGGCCCGCGACGGGCGGTTTATCGAAATACTCGGCTGGTACTCGTCGATCGAGAAACCGGCTCGTGTCAATGTAAAAGAAGAACAGACCTACGAGTGGTTGAAAAAAGGCGCCCAGCCGTCGGATACTGTCCGGTCGTTGTTCAAGCAGATCGGCCTCTGGCGAAAATGGGAAATGATCAAGAAGGGTGAAGATCCCTCCGCCTTGACGATCACCGACCGGATCAAAGAACGCCCGAAACACCGCAAAGGCAAGAAAGCGGTGGCTCGCGCCGAGGCCGAGAAAGCCGCCGCCGCTGCACCACCGGTTGAGGTCAAAGCGGAAGCTCCGGCGGCCGAAGAGGTCCCGGCCGAGGAAGAAAAGAAAGAGGAATAGGGCCTGGTGCCTACCGATTTCCGGGAGGGTGACCTGGCCCGCCACCGCGGGTTTCAAGGCGCATTGAAGTGGGCACAAAAGTCCGATAGGAGCAGGCCAAGGATCAAAGAAAACCAGGCCCTCGGCCTGTCATTCCTGCGCAGGTGGTCTGTCCGTCTGTGGAAGGGAATCCATTTTGCCGGGGCAAAGAGAAAAAATGGCCCCCCGCCTTCGCGGGGGTGACAAGAAGTGCGGGGGTGACAAGAAGTGCGGGGGTGACAAGAAGTGCGGAGGTGACAAGAAGTGCGGGGGTGACAAGAAGTGCGGAGGTGACAAGACAGAACGGGGTG
>JAJRUJ010000026.1 GCA_024277855.1 Candidatus Zixiibacteriota bacterium | reverse complement strand
CTCGGTGGTGGCCACGCCCTCGGCGACCATCGTCATCCTGGCCAATACCTCTTTGAGTGTCTGCCCCAAACCGATCTTTTCATCGACGAAACGATTGCGCGAGTGTTTCGAGGTGCAAGTCGTAATCAGGTCACCAATCCCGGCCAAGCCGGCAAAGGTGGCGGGCCGGGCCCCCAACCGCGCACCCAGCCGGGTCATTTCGGCGATCCCCCGCGTGAGCAATGCCCCTTTAGTATTGTCTCCGAGCTGCAGACCGTCGAGGATACCGGCGGCGATGGCGATGACATTATTAGTCGAGCCACCAAGCTCGACGCCGATAATATCATCGTTGGTATAAACCCGAAAATAATCATTGGAAAACATCGTTTGCGCTATTTCAGCATTGGCCAACGATTGTGAACCGGCCACGACTGCCGTCGGAATCCGCCGCGCGACTTCCTCAGCATGCGAAGGACCGGAAATCGTGATGACATTTCCTGCGCAACCGGAGTCAAGTTCCTGTTCAAGAACCTCGGAGATTCTTTTCAGCGAGGTAACTTCAACGCCTTTTGAAAAGTTGATCACGACCGGGAATGACTGATTCAACGATGCCAGTTGCGCCGCAACGCTGCGAACAGTCTGCGACGGCACAACGATACAGACCGCCTGGGCGTCGGCTACGGCCCACGCCAGATCGTTGGTAATCGTGATGATATCCGGTATGGCTATTCCAGGAAGTTTTCCCGGCAGTTCTCGTAAATTCAGTAAGCCGGCGGCAGCATCCCGGTCGAATTCCCAGAGGAAAGGACGATACCCATTATCCGCCAGCACATTTGCAATCGCTATTCCCCAACTACCGGCACCCAACACCGCGACTTTCTGACCATCGGAACGATCCACAGACAACCTTTCCCGGCCACCAACGGTTAAGGCAAAAGATTAATTCCCGGTCACGACCTTGAACCGGCCTAACCTTTTGGTTTTTTGAATGTTGGCTCGGTTCCTTTCAACAGCCGTTTTATATTCGACCGATGAGTTACTAATACTATAATGAGAAGTAAAAGGCAAGTTAAAATCAGTTCCAACCTTACGGCCAACTGCATGGCATATCGCTCAAAAAACAATACACCACAAAGCGCCGCGGTGGCCAGTAATGAACCTAACGAGACAATGCGAGTTACCAGAAACACGGCCACAAAGACCAGGATGGTAATGCCGGCTTCCAGCGGGGCAATCGCCAGAAGAACACCCAGACCGGTGAGAACGCCTTTCCCTCCGCGAAATCGCGCGAAAACCGTGAAAATATGGCCGATAATCGCGCAGAGGCCGTAGCCGAGTTCGAGATAGAGCGGATCATAATTGCCGGTTGGATCGAATAATGCCGGCAACAGTAAAACCGGAAGGTAACCTTTGGCGAGGTCGAATAGTCCGACGACGAGACCCCACCGCCAGCCGAGAACCCGGAAGGCATTAGTCGCCCCCATGTTCCCCGAACCGTGTTCGCGGATATCAATACGTCCAGCGAGACGCCCCACCAGCAAGGCCGAGGGCAGCGAACCGAGCAGATAGGCCAGAGCCGCGCCGAGGATTAACATCGAAAATCCCCCGAATGGTCGATCACCTTACCCCGGTCGCCGGTACCGGACAACTCAGGATTTGGCATTGCCGAATTTCCATTTTAGCAACGGTGGAGTGATCATCGTGGTGATGATGACCATGATCACCACGGCCGAATAAACATCCGGTGTGATCACTCGTTCCTGCCCAATATAAAGAGAAGCGCCGATACTGGCAAAGATCAACCCGACTTCACCACGCGGGATCATACCCAGACCGATGGAAAACCGGTCGAGGCCTTTTTCCAGCACTCCAAGAGAAGAGGCCTGTTTACCGATTATTGCGACAGCGGTCAGCACCAGGGCAAAACCGATGATCGAGCCCTGACCAAAGGCCAGCAAATCGACCTTGAGACCCATATACACAAAGAAAATCGGGGTCAGGAATAAGCCCAACGGATGCAATAGTTCGGCCAGACTGTGTGTTTGCGCCATCCCCAAGTCGTCGTATTGCACCGTATCCAGAACTAAACCGGCGGCAAAAGCGCCGACAATCGGGGCCAGACCGACAATATCGGCCAGCCAGGCAGCGGTAAAACAGATGGCCAATGCGGTGATCAATAACATCCCTTTGGCCCGAAGCAGGTTGGCGATCCGGAAAAGCGGTCGATAGGCGAAGCGGCCCGCAAAAACCGCACCGCCGAGGAATACTATCGCCTTGGCAATCAACAGGAGGATGCCGAAAGAAGACATCCCGTCTCCCCCCTTGTTGACGCCCACGATGATCCCGGAAACCACCGCAAGAATGACCAACCCCATCACATCGTCAATGACCGCCGCCCCGAGAATGATGCGGGCCTCTTTGGTGTTGATTTTCTTCATATCCTGCAATACCCGGGCGGTGATCCCGACAGAAGTTGCCGTCAGAGTTGCGCCGAGGAAAATATGCACGTAAATCGAAGCGTCAGGCAGGAACCAGGCGCCGACGGCCCAGCCGAGCAGGAACGGTGCGATAACACCGAGCGTAGCGACCAGCAGCGCAGAGAAACCGACTTTCATCATGTCGCTGAGGTTGGATTCGAGGCCAACTTCAAACAACAATAATATTACACCAATTTCGGCAAAAATTTCGATGACATGCGAAGTCTTGAGTGGTTCAAAGACATTCAATCCGAGGAGCACAAAATTCCCAATAACCACGCCGACAATCAATTCGCCGAGCACTTCGGGCTGACCGATACGCGCACAGAGCGCCCCACCCAGTTTAGCTCCAATTAAGATGACCACCAGCGCAACCAGTACACCGGCAATCGACGAATCCTGGGCAACCGCGCCGCCTTCCCCGTTAAATGAGGCCAGCACCGGGCCGGCGGCAAGGGAAATGAGCAACAAGACCAGGAGAAGTAATCCAAAGTGCCGTTTATCCATAAGAATCCTCCACTAACAGACCCCGAAATTTACTGGGGCGAATAAAGTCCGGCAAGCGGCGGCCGTCAAGGATGATTCTACGGCTGGAGGCAAAGATTAGCTTTCTGTGTCATCGGGTCGGCGGTTGAGGAATATGCAACGGCCGGATTCGGGTTCATAAGCGTGACATCGCCGATAATCCCCGAATGGGATGACACCGTCGAAGGCAAAACAATCCAGATCAAAGTCCCTGCAGGGAACCTCGCGTCGGTCGGGCCAGACGGGGATTTCCCGCGGGCGAAGTAGAAATGAATCGATGGCGGACATGGTCGACGGGTCGGTTTTGTTCGATTACCTTACTCGGTATCGACTTTTTCGGCCGGGGTTTTCGCCTCTTTGACCCCATACTCGTAGAGCTTGTTCCGCAGCGTTCGCGTGGAGATCGCCAACAAATCCGCTGCTTTGGTCTGGTTCCCGCCCTGTTGTTCGAGCGTTTTGAGGATCAACGAGCGTTCCATTTCACGGATGGTCATCCCGGAGCGAATCGCCTCGGTCGACCGCCGGACCCCGCCGGTAAACAACTCCGAGGGGAAATCATCGGGCGTCAGGGTTTCATTCCCGGCGATTACAATGGCCCGTTCCATGTAATTTTCCAATTCGCGGATATTACCCGGCCAGGCATAGCCCTCGAATAAGTCGATCACCCGGTCGGTGACTCGTTTGATTGCTCGATTATTCTCGGCATTATAAATATTGATAAAATGCTCGACAAGCGACGGAATATCGGCCGTCAGTTCACGCAGCGGCGGCAAGTGAATCGGAATGACGTTAAGCCGATAATAGAGGTCTTCCCGGAAATTCCCGTTTTCAATTTCGGTTTGGAGGTGCCGGTTGGAGGTGGCAATAACCCGGACATCAATCGGAAGTTTCGCCTCGGAGCCAAGACGCTGAATCTCCTTTTCCTGCAGGACACGCAATAACTTGGCCTGAAGACCCGGCGGCATTTCGGATACTTCATCTAACAACAACGTTCCCCCATCGGCGATCTCAAAGTGACCTTTTTTCTGCCGGACAGCATTCGTGAAAGCGCCTTTTTCGTGGCCGAACAGCTCACTCTCGATCAGCGCCTCGGGCAACGCCGCGCAGTTTAGCGCCACAAACGGCCCATCCTGACGATTGCCATGATAGTGGATGGCCTTGGCGACAAGTTCCTTGCCGGTGCCGGATTCGCCGGAAATCAGGACCGTGGCCCGAGAGTTGGAGACCGATTCGATTAAAGAATAGAGCCGCTCCATCGGTTTGGATTTGCCGACCAGGTTTTCGAATGAATACTTCGCCGCGACTTCGTTGCGCAGGATACGGTTTTCGCGGACAAGCTGTCGACGTTCGAGGGCGCGTTGGGCCACCAGAGTGGCCTGGTCGGGACCGAATGGCTTGAGCAGGTAATCGTAGGCGCCGGATTTCATCGCCTGGACGGCGTCCTGTACACTGCCGTAGGCGGTCATCATCACGACAACCGTCTCGGGGGCGATTTTTTTAATCCTCCGGAGCAATTCGAGGCCGTTAAGACCGGGCATTCTAACGTCGGAAAAAATGAGGTCATACTCCCGCCGCGCAATCATTTCGACCGCTTCATCGCCGGAAGCGGCGGTTTCGGTTTCATAGTCGGACGGTTTGAAGGTGTCGATTAGAAAATCTGTAATCAGATGTTCGTCATCAACGATGAGAATATTCGGTTTCACCTGTCCCTCCTTGCCCGCCGCGAGCGCCGACGTTGAAATAAGACGGCAACTCAGGCGCCGGCGGGTAACGATATTGCAAATCGCGCGCCTTTGCCCGGCCGGGAATCGACATTGATCGTGCCACCGTGCGCCTCGATAATCTTGCGCGTAATCGCCAGCCCCAGTCCGGTACCCTGTTCACGAGTAGTAAAAAACGGTTGAAATATATTTTCGCGGGTTTGATCATCCATCCCCTGGCCATTATCGGATATTTCCAGCATGAGTTGCCCGGCAGCGGCCGGGGTGATCGTCAGACTGATTTCGCCGCCCTCGCCGACCGCCTGTTCGGCGTTTTGCAGGATATTGAGAACCGCCTGACGCAATAATGACGGATCACCCTGTGTACTGGGCCATTTGTCGGGAAACTTTCGCACGAGTTTGACGTTTTTCTTTAAGAGACCGCTCTCGAACGCATTGGCGATTTCCTGCCCGAAATTCTGCCAGCGGATGGTCCGTCGATCCAACCGGGGATCTTTGGCAAACTCGAGCATGTTCAGGATTAACTTTTCGAGCCGGTGTACACCCTCCTCAACCTGCCTGGCCCAGCGACGTTCGGGACCATCGGGAAGTTCGCGCAACAACAAACCGGAATACCCGGCAATCCCGGTAAGGGGGTTCCGGATTTCGTGGGCCAGGGTGGCCGACATTTCGCCGAGCGCGGCCAGGGTCTTGAGCCGGCTCATCTCTTTTTCCATTTCACGCGCTCCGGTGAGATCCCGGACGACATAGACGGCCCCGGCGTGCTGGTCCTCCCCACCGATCGGCGAAACACTAATGGCCAGTTGTAATTCCCGCCCGGTTTGCGGACACGGACGCGCAATCTCTATTGACGTGGTCTCCTGCCGGCCGGTGAATTCCCGGTGGATTTCGACAAATGTTTCAGCAAACGACCCGCCGATTATCGCCGACGGATCCCCGCCAAGGAGCCGGGCCGCCGCCGGATTGAAAAAGCGAATCAAGCCGAATTCGTCGATGGTGACGATACCGACATCAATCCCTTTGAGGATACAATCGAGGTAGTCGCCGAACCGGCGGTTTTCCTCACCGGCGGCCTGCAATTGCCGGTTGGTGGCCTCCAACTGTCGATTTATTTCCAGATACCGCTTTTCCAGATCGCGGTAGCGCTGGTTCAATCGGCCGATGGTTTCCTGGAACGCCTCGACGGAGAAAACGAACTCTTCCAATGAGCCATTTTCTGCCGCCGGGTCCCCCGTGTGGTCAGTTTGCCCCTGCCCCATATCGCCGAATATAGGGTCGCCCGATTCGTGCGCAACGATAAAATGACAGCAAAGACGGGAGATTTTCAGAAATATTGAAATCGGCTCAGACGGCAAGCCGGCGGCAGAAATCTATTTTGTCGAAAAACCCAGGGGAGAACCGTCAATTTCGGGAGAGAAAACGGCGGTTCGGCCTCTGTTGGGAGTGGTGAAATGGAACTGAATCAGACGCAATTGCGGGGATTTCCGCTCCGGCGTGTCGACGACATCCGCCGTACCCCGATCTTGTCCAAATGATGTTGAGACGTCCGGATGCGGGGCCATCTCCCCATCCTGCCAATCAGCGTTGATAAAGGGATCACAAATTTGCGAGTGTCTGGTCAATTTTTTCTTTGATTGTTCCGTGCGTGAAGGGTTTGACAACGTAGTTGTTGACCCCGGCCCGGAGCGCTTCCATAATATCTTCCTTCACCGAACGCCGGGTGACCATCAGGACCGGTATTTTTTTAGTCTCCTGTTTGGAACGCAAATGTTTGACCAGGGCGATCCCGTCCATACCGGGCATATTCCAATCGGTAATAATGAAGTTATATTTATCGATGGCCATCTTGGCCAGGGCATCTTTACCGTCGGTGGCTTCCGTGACATCCAGATATCCCGCATGCCGGAGGGTGTTGACGATAAACCGCCGCATGGTCGGGGAATCGTCAACGGCAAGAATTTTCAAATCATCCATGCTGCCTCCGGTCAACACGATCGCCTTACCGTCGTTCCCAAGACTTGCTCCCGGCAATCATCGCCGGGCAAGGAGATCGCGTTTTTTTTGTTCATATTCACAGCCGGAAAGATAACCGGCCTCACGCAAGCGGTCTAATTCACGCACCTGGCCCTGGATATACTTTTCGCTGTTGTGCGGATGAAGTGCAGTAGAAGGTCTGTCCTGGCGTGGTTTCGCGAGATAGTCCCGCATTTCACCTTCGACAATCTCAATGTTGTCTTGAATTTGTTCAATCTCGGCTTTGAGGCAATACTCTTTGATCGCCCGCTCGACAACCTCGCGCAATTCACTCAGTTTGAATGGCTTAATGATATAGTCGTAGGCCCCGGCCCGCAGGGCCTCGATCGAAGAATCGATTGTCGGATATCCGGTCATGACAATAATCATACAGTTTGGATCGATCTGGCGGATTTCGCGCAACGTCTCGATGCCGTCTTTCCCCGGCATTTTCAAATCGACCAACGCTGTACTGAAACGGTCGGCACTGACCCGCTCGATGCCCTGGTCACCGGATTCGGCGGTTACCACCTCGAAATCCAACCGGCTGAAATACTCCTCCAGAAGTTCGCGGATGAACACCTCGTCGTCGATCACCAACACGCGTTTTTCTGAGGTTTGGTCAGTCACTGTGTTTCTCCCCCGTCCCGAGGGCAGTCTTCCGATATTCGGCAACGGCCTCCCTGACAGCTCTTTCCAGTTTCTTCATGTTAAACGGTTTGACGAAATAGTCATGGCAGCGATTGCGTAACGCCTCAATCGCGCTGTCGACAGACGGATATCCGGTAATGATGATGATCGGGACGGCAGTCTGGTTTTCTCGTAACTGCGCCGCAAGTTCGAGCCCGTCCATATCGGGCATCTTCAGATCGAGGATCACGGCGTCGAATTCTTTTCCCACCGATTTCGCCAGCGCTGACCCGCCGTCAGCCGCCAGAGAGACCTGATAATCGCACCCGCTGAAATGGTCATACAGCAAGTCGCGAATCAACAGTTCATCATCAACAATCAACAGACGATTTTGTTGGTCCATCCGCATTCCCTCCGGCAAAGGTCCACGTGGTCATGCGCGGAATGCCGCACAATTTCGGCAGGCAAGTTCAGGCGGTCGCCACCGGAGTATTCAACGCTTCCCGGGCCTGTCGTTCGGTCTCAAAAATTTCGAACACATTGGACAATTGGGTGATCGTAAATATTTCTTTGACATACGAGGCCAGGCTGGTCAGCGCCAGACGCCCTTTTACCAGACGCACATCCTTGAGCACCGAGACTAATGCACCGAGTCCCGAACTGTTAATGAAATCGACATTTTCAAGATTGAGTACCAACAGCCGCCGATTGTCCTGCAAGCGCCGCCTGATCTCATCTTTGAGAGCATTGGCGCCAACCAGATCAAGTCGGCCGGTAACGCGAAGAACATCGAGTTCCCCGGCTTGTTCGGCCTGCAATTCCATGGCTTCTCCTTTCGCAGATATATCAATATGTAGTGCTTCGGGTGGCCGCGGTTCCGGGGCCGGCGCGCGATAGCGCAACCGTACGGTCAGGCCGCCGCCAAAGGTTTCTGTCATTTGCATGTCGTCGGTCAAGCGATCCATCAGGTCCAGCCCGCGCCCGCCCTCACGCTCGGGATCGAGAGCACCCCACTCAGAATGCGGGGGCAAGGCGATCAAACCGCGACCGTGATCGATAAGTTTAATTTCGAGGTAATCAGACCGGGTAATAATGACCAGATCGATCACCGCATTAGGCACTTTCCTGCTGCCATGGATGACGGCATTGGTGAATGCCTCGCTGATTGTCACCAGCATCAGGTTACGTCTGCGGGCGTCGAAGTCGTACTCACCGGCCACCCGCTCAAATAACGCATGCACCCAACTCAGGTAGCGAATGTCCGCAGGGAAACACAGCTCGGCACGTTGCAAGCTTCGTCTAGTCATTCTCAGTTCCTCGCCGGTCGATACGCGCGAACACCACCGTCATATCGTCTATGAAATCGGCATTATTGAAGTTTTCCTCCACGTCCCGGCGGAGGTTTTCCAGAAACTCCTCCGGCTCCAGCGAAACGCCGTCCTCCATTGTTTGCCGAAACCGCTCGCGGCCAAAGAGATTGCAATCGGCATCCGCGGCCTCAATCACCCCGTCGGTACAGGTGATAAAACGGTCGCCGAGAGCCAATTCGACCTCGCCCTCGGCAAATTCCGATCCGGGGAATTGCCCCAGGAAGACGCCGCCGTCTCGCAGTTCGACAATCGACGCCGATTGCGCTTTGTAAAGCAACGGCGGCTCATGCCCCGCATTGGTGTATTTGAGGCGGCCGTTGTTCAGGTCGAATAAACCATACCAGAAGGTTACGAACATATCACGGGTCCCGGTCAGGTCTTTGCTGATCAAGTCATTGATCCGCGAGACAACTTCGGCAGTGGAGTCGGAGCGCAGGGCCTCGGAGCGAACGATCGAGCGGACGGCGGTCATCACCAGCGCCGCCGGTACGCCTTTACTGGAAACATCGCCGATAACCAGGACGAACTGCCCCTTTCCACGCGGGATGAAGTCGAAATAGTCACCGCCGACTCTGCCGGCCGGCCGATAGAGCGACTTGATCGTGATCCCGGGAAAATCAAAATCGACCGACGGCACCAGGGTCTGCTGGACTTCCTCGGCCACCGAAAGCTCCTGTTCGAGACGTTGTTTTTCGAGAGATTCCTTGAACAGGCGCGAGTTTTCGATGGCAACACCGGCAAAATCGACCAGGCGCTGTAAAGCGTTGTGGTCGTCATCGGTAAACGGCCCGCCGACTATCTTGTTGACCGCGAGAACACAACCGACCGTAGCCAGCTTGGCCTTAATCGGCAGACAGAGTACCCCGCCAACCATCAACCGGCGGCCGTCGTATTCGAGACCATTAGTGTGCTCGGAAAAATCGAGACTGGCGCCTTCCCCGTTGGTCATCACCCATTCGACAACATTTCTGCCGTCTTCACATTGCAGCACGGAGACTGCGTCGGCTTCAAATCCCCAGACAATCTTGGGTGTCGGACCACCGGGACCGTCGGTCATAATCAGACCGACTTCGGCGCCAATTACCCGCAACGCCATTTGCATCAAAACCGAAAGCACTTCCTCCAGATCGGTAATCGAAGTCAGGACCGCACCCATCCGGGAAATATCTTCGAGGTTCTGTTTAATCCGCTCCAGATCCAGTTCAAGCTCGGCAACCCTGATTGCCGGAGAGATTTGAGCATCTGTCGTCGTATCCGATTGACACATCTCGGTCATGCCGGTCACCTCAGCTGGGATCGTGGGTCCACTGCTTCTCTATTCAAGTATCGGAATCCCGGTCTATCGCCTGAACAGACAATTGGAAAACCATTGGAATTAAAGGCCGGTGGGGATGAAAACCATGGATTGACAGTCCGATCAGGTTTGTAGTTTCAAAAAAGCAGAAACCCTCCCTGGAGAAAGTCCAGCGGGAGGGTTTCGCAAACTGGCAAGCTATCTTACTCTATCGGCAAAAAGGAACTATACTTGAAACAACCGGATCGGACGACGGGAGAATAGCCGGCCATTCGCGGCGCACCAAAAACCTGTATCTAATTGTACTGGACAATATTACGGGCGTTTAATTTTTTAATCCAGCGACGTTTTTGCATCGACCACCGCCGCGCCGACCGAGTCGCCCCAGACGTTGACAGCCGTGCGGAAACGATCGAGCAACCAATCGACGATTAGAATCAAGGCAATCCCCTCAACGGGCAAACCAACCGAATGCAGGACCATTACCATGGTCACCAGGCCTGCTTCGGGAATGGCGGCCGCGCCGATTGCGGCCATGTTGGCCGTGAGAAAGATGATCGCCTGCTGCCAGAGGGCCAGATCGATCCCGTACGACTGGGCGATAAACATCGCGGCAACCGCCTCGTACAGCGCGGTGCCGTCCATATTGACCGTGGCGCCCAGCGGCAGAAGAAAACCGGCGACTCTTTTTTCGACTTTGTTTTTGACCTGGACACAGCGGAGGGTAATCGGCAGGGTTGCCGCCGACGACGCGGTCGAAAATGCCGTGAGCAGCGCCTCCCCCATATTGAGCAGGTAACGGGATACCGACCGGCCGGTGATCAGACGAAATATCAGCGGCAACACGACGATGGCGTGGAAAGCCAGGGCGGCGATTACCGTGAGTGAGTACCACCCGACACCAACCAACGACGTCCAGATTTCTGCACCACCGCCATGCTTAAGTACCTGGCCGATGACCAAACCCATGACCCCGAGCGGGGCGAACATGACAATGGTTTGGACCAGTTTGAGGATACCGTCATTGAGCAGATTCAAAAAGTCAATTGCGCCGGCGGCGCGTTGTCCGGAGCGGATTAAAAATACCCCTAACAGCAGCGACAACCAGATCAGCGGCAGGATGCGGTTTTCGGCCAGCGCGGTAATCAGGTTGGCGGGAAGGACGGTGTCGATGAAATCGATCCAACCCCGCTGCGGAGCGATAAAATCGGTGGACGGCGGAACCATACCGGCACCGGGTTGGATGAGGTTGACCATGATCAGGCCGACGGTGACCGCCGCGACATTGGTCAACAGGTAATAGATGATGGTATTGCGTCCGAGTTTGCCGAATCGCCGCATGTTGCCCAGTTGTGTAACGCTCGTGGTAATGGTGGTAAAAATCAGCGGGATGACCACCAGTTTCAGGGCATTAAGGAAAGCGTACCCCAGATAGCGAAACGGTTCGGCGGATGAGGGATGAAAGATCGACCAGACCGCGCCGATGATTACGCCGAGGAAGATCAGGAGCAGGTTGTTTTTCTTAATAAATTCAATCATCGGTTGTCGGTTCAGACGATTTTTCGATTCTTAATGATCCGCCGCAGAGATAAAATCTGAGCGCGGTGTCCGGCTTCATGCTCGAGCAGATGGAACAGAATCCAGCGGATCGTAAATTCGTACGCTTTGCCGTCCTCGGCAGTGTATGGCCGGGTATTGTCGAGTGAAAGATCGCTCAACGTCGTATACCAGACCATGGTGAACCGGCGGGTTTCGTCGAGTTTGTCGACAAACCATTCGAAGGGTTGTTCGGCCAGTGGCGGGGCGGACGGGTCGCCGTATAATTCGGTACGGTAATCATCTTGTTCGGCGGTCGTCAGCGCCTCCCCCGCGCAAACCTGCTTGATCCACCAAACTTCGGCCTCGGCAATGTGCAACAATAACTCGCCGGCCGAATTGCCGCCGTCGTCGGGCTTCCAGGCCAGTTGTGTCGGCGTCAAATCGGCCGCGGCAGATTTGGTCCGCCCGCGCAATTCCTGTTGCATGATATAGAACAGGCCGACCTGCGGTTCCTGAGTTCCGCGTTCGGGCAAATCAATGCGTTTGGCCGTCACAATTCACCTCCACCGGCAATATCGATTCTTGTCGCGGGACAATGTAGCCAAGTCGGCGCACGGGGGCCAGAAACAAATCTCATGAATTTGCAGCTTGCGGTTTGTCCGCCTTGTCGCCGGTTGCGGCGGTGGTTGCCGAGGCGAGGCGGATCCGCCGCAGGTCGGCGAGATAAAAATTGAAAAATGAGATAAAGACCGCCGCCAGGACCGGCCCCATCACCAACCCCAGCAGGCCAAACAGTTTCAGACCGCCGAGAATGGAAATGAACAACACCAGGGTGTGCATCTGGGTGCGGCCGCTGATGACCAGCGGGCGAATGAAATTATCTACGGTCGAGACGACGCCGAATCCCATCCCGAGCAAAATTAATCCTTTAAGCAGCGAACCCTGGAGGATCAGAAGCAGGGCGGCGGGGACATAGACCAACGCGGCACCGAATATCGGGATAAACGAGCAAAACCCCATCACTGCCCCCCACAAAGCCGGCGCCGGGAGACCGAGGATAATGAACGTCAGCCCACCGAGCAGCCCCTGCAAGACGGCAATCAGGACGCCGCCGTATAACGCGGCACGGATAATCGTGTACAGTTGGGAGAATAACTCCTCGGTGCGCTCGCGGGTCAACGGCATTGCCTCCTTGACCTGGGCCAAAAGCAATTCGCCGTCGCGGAAGAGGAAAAACATCGTGAGTACGACAACCCCCAGATGCAACAGGAACATCGAAAAATTACCCACCAGGCGAGAGGTTTGATCGACGGCAAAGGTGGTCAATCGGCGGAGATTGTCCAAAAGCATACTGGTAAGATCCAGTCCGGAGAGGTCGACCCACGGGCTGAGCCGTTCGGCGATATTTTTGAAAATCGCCGTTTCCTGGAAATTGAAAATCACGGCCAGCTGGGCCTGATAAGTTCCCAATTGCACTTGCCGGTAAAACCCGAAAACCTCATCGATCAACACGGCGCCGAGATAGATAGTCGGCGCGATAATCAGCGCCGAGATCAGAGTCGTCGCGATCAACGCGCCGACCCAGCGATATTTGAGATGAGCGCAAAGACGGCAGCTGACCGGCCAGAAAACGACGGTAATCGCGATGCCCCATAACAGCGGCACCAAAAACGGCTCGATGATCCGGTAACAAAGGTACAGGACAACCGCGGCGAAAGTTGCCAGGGCAAGGGTCGCGGTTACCCCTCGTTTGATCGGTATGGGTGAAGTCTCAGACACGCGCGCGATCTCCTTTTTACTGAACCGACCGGGATCGTGGCAAAAAGGAAAGATGACCGGATGTAATGCGCAACAGTTTTTATGCGGGCTTCAATATCGCCATAAGGGCCAGAGAAATACCCTCGTTAATTCCTTCACTGCCTCATTTTGGTCAAAGGTGTGAAAGCAGTTGCCTAATTGAGAAACGGCGGCATAATCGGGGCGAGTTTTCTCCGTTGCTATCTAATGGCCGCTTAACGAATTACACCACCCGCCTCAAATCATTCAGGATATGAGGAATTTGGTATGTGCTTTGCGCAAAGAGAATCAAACGAGTCAGCCGGGCGCGGCCCCGGGGGGACAGCTTGGTGACCGTTCATGATGACAACAAAGGCCAAAAAAACATGCGTATCATTTATGGCGATAGTGATATCGGTTCTGGTGTCAAGTTCGTCTTTGTTTGCCACGGACCGGGATCAGAAAAGCACGGTAATAAACGACCGAAAAACGTCCGACGTAATTATCGCCCGCGTAACAGGGGGGCAGTACTCCAATACGGTCAGCGCCGCTCAAACCGACCACAAGGGTACATCGACCTCGAATGGTCGGGAAACAGACAGAACAAGAGGCAGCGGGGCGGAATGCGTCGGACCGTTGCGGGTAAAAGATAAAGAGAAGATAATTGCTGGGGGAGATTTCCTGCGCTCGCTTCTGACCCTCCCGAGCGTGACCGTTGCCAACGGCCTTTTCCCCCAGCTTAATTTGAGGGGCATACGCCCATCGAGAAACGCCGTCTGCAACGACGGCGTTTCTTCTCTTTGTCCCCCGCCACCAAGCACCGGCATCGGCTACCTGCGTAAATCGATCGCCGAAGAAACGCTGAGCCAACTGCACGACTGGCCCGCAGAAACATTCGGCTTGCGCGTGGAAATCGCCGAAATCGACTGTCGCGACCCCCGGCAGAACCCGGTCCTCCCCAACGATGAACACCTCGGAACGCCGCCGGTTGTTACCCCCCTGCTCTCGGCGATGAGTATCGAGAAATCCGAACGTACCCAGACACCCTATCCCTACACCGACAAGGGTAATCATATGTGTCGTGATCTGCTGGGATATCTCAATTTGAAGAAAATACTGAAAAACGATATTCTCGCGGCGGGGACAACCTACTTACTGGCCGAGGGATTTGAGATGATCGAACCACAGATCGACGGCAAGGTCCTCGGGCCGAACCACTACGACCCATTGTTCGGCGCGGCGGGGTATACGTTCAAAATTTTGCAGAAAAACGGCATTATTCCGCAGGATTTCTGGTGGTCGATTATTTTCTACACCGATGAAAACCCGATTCACAATGCCGAGCACAAACCGATGCAGGCCGAACTTTATTACACGGTGCCGACACCGCTGGGGAGTATTGATTTCAAGGTTTTCTACGATAATTACGGGCACAGCCCAACGACATCCTTTCCCTATAGTGTACGAGTCTCGTCCATGGAACGGGCCAACGAGGAGAGATAATCTGCAGCGAGGCCTATCTGATGATTGCCGACAGATTGGCCCGGGAATTGCGATATACAGGAATAGAAGAGGATCTGAAATCGGTTCCACCGATTTCACCCGCCGGCGTTTCTGGTTTCTCCCCCCCTTCCTGAAACGCCGGATTTTTTTATTCAAACCACTCTTCGATATATGTCGGTGTACGCGGAAAAGCGCGGCCGAGGATTGTCAAAGCGCTTTTTGCACCGGAAATTAACTCCATCCCGATGAGGTCCTCGACAGAGTAGTATCCCAGATATAATTGGGAGAGTGCCTGGATTAACGGCGGCAGGCCGTTTGCGCGCAAGTTGAGTTTCATTTTCATCTCAAGAAACGAATATTGGACGTAACAATTGTGCGGGCTCGATCATGAACCAAACCTTATCCGATGTCCTGGTTGTTATCCACCTGTTATGGGCGGTGTTTATGATCGGCGGGTTTTTCCTCGCGGTGGCGGGAATTTTCATCCACCGTCTGCGCGGGTGGAAAATAATTCGCACGGCGCACTTATTGGGAATGATATTTACCGCATCGGTGCCGCTATGGGCCCGGTATTGTCCCCTGACGGTGTGGGAGTATTCTCTGCGCGGCGGCTCTCCCCCGGAGTCTTTTCTGGCCGCCTGGGCGCAACGGTTGCTTTATCTCGATATCTCAAACGAAATTATTACCGCGGCGACTACGTTGGTGGCCCTCGGGACGATCATCTTGTATTTCGTTTTTTCACCGTGGAAAACGGCGCGTTGAATCAGCGGGCCGAAGATAGTTGCCCTGTCGTTTATTTTGTTGCACTATTGGCAAATGGAAAATATCACACTAACACCCATCGGGCTTATCCACACCCCATTTGCCACCACCGGCGACGCACCGCGCGGACCGTCATCAGCCGACGGGGCGCGGGGCCGGATCGTGGTCGATGAAAAATATGCCGCCGGCCTGCGGGACCTTGAGGGATTTTCACATGTGATCGTCGTATTTTATTTCGACCGCTCTACGACGGCCCCTTTGCTGGTTACGCCGCCGAATTCCCCGGTCGAACGCGGAGTGTTTGCCACCCATTCGCCGAACCGGCCCAATCATCTCGGCCTCAGCGTTGTGCGTTTGGAGAAAATCGAGGGAAATGTCGTGCAGGTGCGCGATGTGGATATGCTCGACGGCACCCCGCTATTGGATCTCAAACCGTATAGCGCACCGGGCAATGTGGGTGAGGGTATCCGACAGGGTTGGATTGATGAAGTTGGCGGCAAGGTGACCGGATGAGCGACTGGGCTGTCGCCGGAGTGATCCTCGCCGTGGTTGTCCTGCTGGCAATCTACGCGTACCGACGCGGGTGGTTGACCCGGCCGCGAGGATCGTTTACCGGGCTGGTCGTCTTTCATGACTGGGTGAACCGGGACGCTCAAAAAGGGACGAAAGAGGTCATTCACCGGCTGGCCGGGGATAAAGACGAGGAGTCCGACTCCGGCGAACCGGATTTTAAAAAATTCCTGAAGAAAATAAAAAATTCAACTAACGAGGAATAAAGTTGATGGAAACAATGACGGATAAAGTTGCGCTGGTGACCGGAGCATCGGCGGGGATCGGCGAAGCCATCGCGCGAGCGATGGGGCAGGCGGGCCTGCGAGTCGCGCTGGCCGCGCGGCGGGTTGATCGGCTGGAAAAGATTGCGGGTGAGATTTCGACCGACAGTGAGCGGACACTGGTCTGCCCCTGCGATGTGACTTCGCGGGAAGAGGCAAAAAAGACTGTCGGGGCCGTGCTCGACAACTGGGGAAAAATTGATATCCTGGTGAACAATGCCGGGGTGATGCCGCTGTCGTTTGTCAAAAACCTCCATCTTGACGAGTGGGATCGAATGGTGGACGTTAATGTCAAAGGTGTACTCAACTGCACCGGCGCCGTGATTCCGACAATGCTCGAACAACAGTCGGGGCATATCATCAATATTTCATCATTGGCCGGACGACGGATTTTCCCTGCCGGTTCGGTGTACTGCGCGACAAAATTTTTCGTTTGCGCTTTCTCGGAGGGCTTGCGGGCGGAACTCTCACCCCGGGATAACATTCGGGTGACCATCATCGAACCGGCATTCACCCGCAGCGAATTAACGCTGTCAATTACCGACGAAACAGTCAAGGAACGGTTCGCCGAGTTTTCGCAAATAAAAATCCTGGAAGCCGAGGATATCGCCAACGCAGTGATATACGCAATTTCACAACCATCGCACGTCAATGTGAACGAGATTCTGATCCGCCCGACAGAGCAGGAGACCTGAGATGCGCAGGAGGTTGTTGCCGATCATCTTGCTGGCGGTCATGCTCACTTGGGCGAGTATCGCCTGCGGGCTTTCCCGGGACACATCCGCCCTCGGTTGGTGGGCGGCGCGGGGAACCGAATATATGGTGTCAGCCGACCATCCGCTGGCCTCGCGGGCTGGGGCACAGGTATTGGCCGAGGGCGGCAATGCGGTCGATGCGGCGGTGGCGACATCGTTTGCCCTGGGAGTGGTCCGGCCATACTCGACCGGCCTGGGCGGGGGTGGATTTATGATGATCAAACCGCCGGGTGAATTACCGGTGGTGGTTGATTTTCGGGAACGGGCGGCGGCCGCGTGCTCCCCGGACAAATATCTCGATGAAAATGGTGATCCCGTTCCCGGCATGACAGTCCGCGGAGCGTGGGCCGTGGGCATTCCGGGCACGCTCAAGGGAATGACCTACGTACTGGAACACTACGGCACCAAAACGCTGGTCGAGGTGATCCAACCGGCGCTGGAGCTGGCCGAGAAGGGCTTCCCGGTTGATAAACATACTCGCGCAGCAATGGCTGGCCTGGTTGACTGGTTGGACCGTCACCCCGATGCAGCCGGGAATTACCATGAACTGGCCCGGACATTTTTGCGTAACGGTCGGCCCTATGGGGTCGGCGACACGCTCCGGCGGCCGCAACTCGCCGCAAGTCTTCGCTTGATTGCCGAGGACGGCGCGGATGCGCTGTACGATCCGGCCGGGAAACTGCACAAACGACTTGTCGGGATGATGAGTGAGTTGCACGGACCGATAACCTCTGCCGATTTGGCCGGATACGAAATCACCATTCGGGAACCATTGTCCGGGAGTTTTATGGGATACGAAACCTGGACGATGCCTCCCCCCTCTTCGGGTGGTGCGGTGATCACGGCGGTCTTGAATGCGGTTGACCGCTACGAACAGACCGGACTGGTCCGGGACGCACTCGCCGAAAACTGGCCGCATTTTCTGGTGGAATGTCTGAAACATGCATTTGCCGACCGGGCGGCGGGGCTGGGCGATTGGGATTTTGATCCGGACGGGCAGGTACATAAGTTGGTCAAGCAAATGATTGACCCGTCGACCGCACAGTTGGTCATCGATGATTTCAAACCGGACGACACGTACCGCCCGGACCATTATGGCACGGGGAAACTGGCCGACGACCGGGGCACGAGCCATTATTGTGTATTAGATTCTGCGGGAATGGCCGTGGCCTGCACCGAGACAATCAACCTGGAATTCGGTTCGTATGTGATGGTCCCCGGCACGGGGATTGTATTGAATAATCAACTGGATGATTTTTCGATAAAATCCGGGGTGGCAAACCAATTCGGCCTGGTGCAATCCGATGCCAACTTGATCGGCCCGGGGAAACGGCCGTTGTCCTCGATGTCGCCGACAATTATCACCAAAGACGACCGGCCGGTCCTGATTGTCGGCGGTTCGGGCGGTCCGCGGATTATCACCGGCACCCTCGAGGTAATTCTGAACAAACTACGGTTCGGCATGCGATCGGATCGCGCGGTCGCCGCGCCGAGATTCCATCATCAATGGCAGCCGGACGTTGTCTACGTTGAAGAGGATATCAACGGCGATCTGGTGCTGGGATTAATCAAACGGGGCCATCGAGTGGGTCGCTATCCGTCCTCGCCGGGACATATTCAGATGATCTATCGAACCGACGAGGAAATTATCGGCGTAGCGGACCCGCGCAAAGGCGGAAAACCGGCCGGGGAATAGGACTTCAGGGAAGGACATTCGATGTTAAAACGCACCTGGGTGATCTGGACACTGGCGATAATTATTTTTCTGGGTTCGGCGGTCTATCAGCGACTGACCGGACCGACTCATCCGGCACGCGGCAGCGTCGAGGTTGGCGGGCAAACGGTAAAATACCGTTTGGAACGGACGCATGGCGGGCTGACCGATTGCACGATTTCGCTTATTTTACCGGATACGACCATCGAGCCGGTGCTGGCCTACAAACGATTCAAGTCGAACGACGAATGGAGCGGCGGCAAGATGGAGCGCCACGGCGATACGGTGAAATACGCTCTTCCCCATCAACCCCCGGCAGGGAAATTGAAATATCGAATAACGTTGATTAACGGGGAGCAGAAGATACCAATTCCGCCGGATAAACCGGTGGTGATCAGATTCAAAGGCGCGGTACCCAAGCCAATATTGTATTCACACATCCTCTTTATGTCACTGGCGATGATTCTGGCCAATGTGGCCGGGCTGACCGCACTCGGTCGCGGGCCGACGCGTAAGTCGGTTATCTGGACAATCGTGACGCTATTTATCGGCGGTTTGATTTTGGGACCGGTGGTGCAAAAATATGCCTTCGGCGCGTTCTGGACCGGTTGGCCAATCGGCCATGACCTGACCGATAACAAAACTGCTTTTGCCTTCATTTTCTGGATAATTGCCTTTTTCCGGGGGTCGAAGGGCCGGAATCCGAAGATTTGGATTATCATTGCGGCCATTGTGACGCTGGGGATTTATTTGATCCCGCACAGCATGTTGGGCTCGGAACTGGATTATTCGAAGACACCATGAATTTTATGCGCCGCACGGATTTAGACAGCCCGTCGGAGACGGCGCTTGACAAAGCCGCGCCGGGCGATATATTATCGGCCGAAAGACCGGGGCTGTAGTTCAGTTGGGAGAACGCTTGACTGGCAGTCAAGAGGTCAGGGGTTCGAATCCCCTCAGCTCCATATCATAATCTCCCGGGTCACCTGATTCGGGGGATTCTTTATGCCGGGATTTGATGAAATAGCGGCTGCTACGCAACCGCCCTCCGACCCACCGCAAGCGGTGGCATACCCAATTGATCAATGATTAAAAGTAGGCCGACAGACCAAAACGCACACCAGAGTCAATAAATGCAATAGTATTTTGGACGGTTTGCTCATTCCACGACATATCCGGTGTATCCAAGTTGTTTATGATATCGACGTCTTTCGTCCTTTCCCCGGTGTATTGCAGTCGTGAGCAATACTCCGCCATTAAACTTATCGTTCTGGTAGCAAACCACTCGGTACCGATTCGCCCGCTAAGGCCGGCATGGAAACTATCTTTATCTATTCGTTGTTCCCTTGTCCAGTCGGCGGATACCAACGATTTGCCATAGTCGTAAATTGAAAATCCAACAAAAGGTCCGAAACCGAAAAAGAGGTTTATATCGGATGTAGTATTGACGTATTTGATCTTCGTCAGAGTGACGGTCAGGGCAATTTTTGTGGAATTCGGATCTTGCCACCCGGAGCTCGTCCCCTCGTCGTTGACATCCCAGCTTATCCGTTCTTCATCCTTCCATTTGAAGTCCAAATCCAGGCTCAGCCGCCACGCGGCATTAGCGGCTGTATGTTTTTTGAGCGAGATTGTCGAGCCTCCGAAAGATTTAAGGGTGAAATTCTTGCCGATTTCGAATTGTAATGCCCAGCTGCTGTCGGTGAGTGAATTGGGGCGACCTTCATCGGCCAGGGCAACCGGCGCGCAAATAGCCAGACCGGTGACAATGAGCAATAATAATCGAAGTGATTTCCATCCAAGGATACTCATCGGTATAGACCTCCCAGAATTCAGGCTGGCTTTCATAATAACGAATGCTAATTCACGTTACCGAATGTCGTGAGTGGAGTCAAGCAATTAACACCAACTCCCGAACGTACCTGATGGGTGGGCCGCGCGGTGCCGCACCTAACAGGTGCGAAATCTATGACTTTATTATCCGAATACGCTGTCCGATTCGCCAATCGAGGCTCCGAAATGTAAACCCACCTGGCGCTACGTCCCGCGTTGCGGGACTTCACTTAGGTGGGGCACCAAAACAAAATGGATTCCCGCTCGCCTGCGGGCAAACTCTTCGGCATCGGGAATGACGGATCGTTGTTTCTTGCCATTTTCGACGCGCCTGTAAACCCTGACCGTGGGTTTTCCAGAAAAACCCTTCGGTCAGGGCCACGCCTGCTTACAATTCTTTGCGCCAAAATGTCTGGTTGAGACTACAGGGTTTGAGGGGAATTGCCGGGTGTTACCCGGCAGGATCGGCCGGAAACATGCGCGTGTCGAATCAATAATAAGTTTGTTCCCGCCGTGCCCATAATAGGCACGTTTAGATTTCTGTCAAGCGACTCCAATAAGTAATTCCACCCAGATGTCAAAAACCACCGGCGGAGATTCCCGCAATGCCTCATGCACTAAATTCTTGACAGCAGGGGCGCATCACTCCATTTTGACGCAATTGTCGCCGCGAACAGGGCGAGGCCCGGTCTGCCAATACATAATCAGTCGCAGATTTGGCGGAAACAGACGATAGTATGACCATACCCATAACGGGTGGGATCGAAACATAGCGACAGCGGGCCGGGGGTCCTCCGACCCGTTAAATTACATTAACCCGGTGAGAAGACCATGTCCTGTTACATCGAAAACCTGGGCGACCACACGGACCAGGAAGTGACAATCCGTGGCTGGGTCTACAACAAACGTTCCTCCGGTAAGATCAAGTTTTTACTGCTGCGCGACGGCACCGGACTGGTGCAATGCGTGCTGGTTAAGGGTGAAACCCCCGATGAGGTATTGGAGGCATTTGGTAATTTGACCCAGGAATCCTCACTAAAAGTGACCGGCGTTCCCCGCGTCGAAAAACGCGCTCCGGGCGGATACGAGATGTCGGTAAGCAAGCTGGAGATCGTCCAGATTGCCGAGGAGTATCCGATCACGCCAAAGGAACATGGTGTTGACTTCCTGATGAACCACCGGCACCTCTGGCTGCGCTCCAGCCAGCAACATGCGATAATGCGGGTGCGCAATGAAATCGTAATGGCAATCCGGCAATATTTTTATGAAAACGGATTTGTTCTGGTTGATACGCCGATTTTGACCGGCTCGGTCGGGGAATCGGGGCAGACACTGTTTGCAACGAAGTATTTCGATTTGGGCCAGGCCTATCTGGCCCAAACCGGTCAGTTGTATGCCGAAGCCGGGGCAATGGCTTTCGGCAAGGTCTATTGTTTTGGCCCGACGTTCCGAGCGGAGAAATCCAAAACCCGCCGTCATCTGACCGAGTTCTGGATGATGGAACCGGAAGTGGCGTTCAACGACAGCGACGATAACATGGACCTGCAGGAAGATCTGATTTGTTATGTCGTCCGGTGGGTGCTGGAAAAATCGCGGCCTGATCTGGAAACACTGGAACGCGATATCTCGAAGCTGGAACAGGTGGTCAAACCGTTTCCGCGGGTATCGTATGACGAGGCGGTGAAAAAATTACAGGAGGTCGGCGAGTCGGACATTCAGTACGGCGCCGATTTTGGCGGAGATGACGAAACAATATTGACCAAGATGTACGACCGGCCGATCATGGTTTACGATTATCCGCGGGCGGTCAAAGCATTCTATATGAAACAGCATCCGGAACGCGACGACCTGGTCCGCTGCAACGATATGCTCGCCCCGGAAGGGTACGGCGAGATTATCGGCGGGTCACAGCGCGAAGAAGATCCGGAAAAACTGATCCAACGAATTAAGGAGGAAAAACTCCCCCTCGAGGCATACGGCTGGTACCTGGATTTACGGAAATTCGGGTCGGTCCCTCATGCGGGGTTCGGTCTTGGCCTGGAACGCACAGTGGCCTGGATTTGCGGCATCCATCATATCCGGGAGGCGGTTCCCTTCGCCCGGACGATGGGCCGGTTGAATCCGTAAGTGTGCGGCCCGGGCGGGATGACCCGACCGAGCGGAGATTCCCTCTGAATAGTGAGTTGATAATGAGTACCGAAAAACAGAAAACAGATTTTGTGGCGATCGGCGAAAAGTGGCAACAGTACTGGGCCGGGATCAAGCTGGCCGAGGCCCCCGAGACGCCGCAGAAAAAATATTTTGTGATGCCGATGTTCGCCTATCCGTCGGGTGATATCCATATCGGGCATTTCCGCAATTATTCGATTACCGATGCGATCGCCCGCAAGAAGATGATGGAGGGGTACGATGTCATGCATCCATTCGGGTGGGACGCGTTCGGCCTGCCCGCCGAGGAAGCGGCAATCAAGAATAAACGGCATCCGGAAGAGTGGACCCTGCATAATATCGAGGTGAGCAAAGCCACGCTGCAAAAGTGCGGAATATTGTTCGACTGGTCGCGCGAGGTGACCTCCTGCCTGCCGGATTATTACAAATGGACACAATGGCTGTTTATCCAGTTTTTTAAGAAGGGCCTCGCCTATCGCAAGACCGCAACGGTCAACTGGTGTCCGACATGCAATACTGTCCTTGCCAACGAGCAGGCGGCCGGCGGAGTGTGCTGGCGTTGCGAGAACCCGGTGGAAAAGCGCGAGCTGTTGCAGTGGTTTTTCAAGATCACCGAGTATGCCGAACGGTTGTTGGCGGGAATCGACGAACTCGACGGTTGGCCTGATAATTTGCGGACAATCCAGCGCGGCTGGATCGGGAAATCAATCGGCGCGGAAGTTGATTTTGTGCTGGAAAACTCGGAAATCAAAATTCCGATTTTTACGACGCGGCCGGATACGGTTTTCGGGGTAACGTTTATGACCCTGGCCCCGGAGTCGCCGCTGGTCGAACAGATCGGTATTCCCGATGACCGCCGCGCGGAAGTGAACGCTTATATCGAGGCCGCGCGGTCCAAATCGGAAATCGACCGGACGGCGCAAACCGAAAAAGACGGCGTGTTCAGCGGCTGCTATGCGATCAACCCGCTTAATGGTGAACGGGTGCCGATCTGGATCGGTGACTATGTGCTGGCGACTTATGGTACCGGGGCGGTGATGGCGGTCCCCGGCCATGACCAGCGCGATTATGATTTCGCCAAAAAATACGACCTGGAAATTAAGTATGTCATCGATACCGGCCGCGGACAGGATTGGTATGATAAAAAGCCCGCCGCCGATCCGGCTTACGGCACGATGATGAATTCCGACCGGTTCGACGGACAGGTCGGCAAAGAGGGTATCCGGGCGGTGATCGACTATTGCGAAGAACAGAAGATCGGCCGCGCCTGCACAAATTACAAAATCCGTGACTGGCTGATTTCCCGTCAACGCTACTGGGGTTGTCCGATTCCGATGATCCATTGCAAAAAATGCGGAATCGTACCGGTACCCGAGGACCAACTGCCGGTCGAACTGCCGCGCGGGGATATCGATTTTATGCCGACCGGCCGGTCGCCGCTGGCCGATGTAAAAGAGTATATCGAAGTCGATTGTCCGGAATGCGGCGGGAAAGCCGAGCGCGATGCCGACACGATGGATACATTTATGTGTTCGTCGTGGTATTTCCTGCGCTATTGCGATCCGAAAAATGAAACGGCGATTTTCGATCCAAAGAAGGCCGCCGCCTGGCTGCCGATTGATATGTATGTCGGCGGGATCGAACACGCGACCGGGCACCTGATTTATTACCGGTTTTTCACCAAGTTTCTCTACGACCTGGGGCTGTTAAAGCTGGAAGAACCGACGGTTCGGATGTTCAACCACGGGATGGTCAACGACGAGCAGGGCCGGAAGATGTCAAAGTCGGTCGGTAATGTGGTCTCCCCTATCGACCTGGTCGGCGAACATGGCCCGGATCCGGTCCGGCTGGCCGTATTTTTTGCGGCGCCGTCGGAAAAAGAAATCCAGTGGTCGAGCGCCGGGATCACCGGCACGGAACGATTCCTGATCCGGGCCGATCAGTTTGTCCGGTCGGCAGATTTTTCCGGCAATACCGATTTGAACCGGACTTTCGGGATGGCTGATTTATCCGCCGAGGACAAGAAAGCGTATCTGGCGTTTCAGCTGGCGCTGCAAAAAATCAATTTCGATTTTGAGCGGTTGCAGTTTAATACCTGCACAGCCGCGGTGATGGAACTGCTGAACATCATCCCGAATGACATATCGGCCGAGATGCGGACGTATATCGCCGGAAATATTGTACGGGTCCTCGCGCCGCTGGCCCCGCATACCGCCGAGGAATGGTGGGCGAAGGTGTTGGGCAACAGCGAGAGTGTGTTCCGCGCGGCGGGGTGGCCGTCGGTCGACCAGACAGCTATCGCGGCGGCGACAATAACGCTGGCTTGCCAGATCAACGGCAAGGTGCGCGGGCAGATTTCAGTGCCGCCGGATACCGATAACGCAACGATTGAAGAACTCGCCAAGGCCGAGCCGCGAGTACAAAAACATCTCGCGGGCAAGACGATCAAAAAGACGATTGTCGTACCCAAACGGCTGGTGAATTTCGTCGTTCAGTAGTCCAATAATCAGCTGAAGTTTAACGCCTCTCCCCTATCGGGAGGGGCGTTTTTTACTCGCTGCTTGTCAACACGGGTATCCCACCGCTCTGCGGTGGGATATAAGAACGAACAATCTGCTAACCCATCATGAATGATGGGGCACCGGAATATTCTGCCGGTGCCGCACCCAGCGGGTACGTTTTTTATAATCGGAGCCTTGCCCGCCAAATTCACTGCACCTATAAACCCTGACCGCGAAACTCTTTCAGAGTTTCATTGGTCAGGGCCACGCCCGCCTGCGCATCTTTTCAGGTCTTAGCCAAATCCAACTATACAGGCAATGTTATCTAAACCCACCTGGCACTTTGTCCCGCGTTGCGGGACTTCACTTAGGTGGGGCACCAGCTGCACAGGAAGTGACTTATTGAAAAAATCGCAATTGGTGGCCCGTCTATCAGTCTGCCCGCCTCGGTGGGGTAAGTTTCCTTATCGTTGCCTGTAACCGTAGGGGTCAGGCTTGCCTGACCCGTGGGCGGGGCAAGCCCCGCCCCTACAAATTGTGGCAGCATGAGAACGATCACTGCCACAGGAAAAGTGATTGCGCCTCGGGTGGCGAAGTTGTAAGTGTTTTTGCGTGGTGAAAGGTATAGATTGGGTACGATGATAAACCTGACACAAATACTCGATCAATTTCGTGATGATCCTAAATTCATGCGGGATGTGGTTTACTGGAAAGAACTGCCCGCGCGGGCAGGCAAATATGCCGATTTTCCGCTCGATCTCGATCCGCGCCTGGTGAAAATCCTCAAGGCCCGCCGGATCGACCGGTTGTATTCTCATCAACGCGCGGCATGGGATGCGGTAAAAGCCGGGAAAAACCCGGTGGTGGTCACGCCGACGGCTTCGGGCAAAACACTTTGTTACAATCTGCCGGTGCTTTCGACTTTGGCCGCACATCCGGAAGCGCGCGCGTTGTACCTTTTCCCGACCAAGGCGCTCGGCAAGGACCAGATGGACGAGCTGGTGACGATGATTGACGCGCTGGGACTGGAGATCAAGGCCCATACCTTCGACGGCGACACACCGGGCGATGCGCGCAAGAAAATCCGGTCGGCCGGACATATTGTGATCACCAATCCGGATATGCTGCACGCCGGAATCCTCCCCCATCATACCAAGTGGATCAAACTGTTCGAGAATTTGAAATTTGTCGTGATCGACGAGGTCCACCATTACCGGGGAATTTTCGGCAGTCACCTGGGGAATGTGTTGCGGCGGCTCAAACGGATCTGCGCGTTTTACGGCACCGAGCCGAGGTTTATCGCCTGTTCGGCGACGATTCAAAATCCCCGCGAACTGGCCGAAAAACTGGCCGAAACTAAATTTGTCACCATTGATGAAAACGGTGCGCCCTCGGGTGAAAAACACATACTGATGGTCAACCCGCCGGTGGTGAACAAACAACTGGGGATCCGGCGATCGTCGCTGTTGCAGTCGCGGGATATTGCCACGCGGTTTTTATCGTCGGGGGTGCAGACGATCGTGTTTACCCCCTACCGCCGGCAGGTCGAGCTGTTGCTGACTTACTTAAAGGATGCGACGAAAAAGCAAAAACGCAATCCAAACAAGATTGAGGGCTATCGCGGCGGGTATCTTCCCCGGCAAAGAAGGGCAATCGAACGGGGTTTGCGTGAGGGGACAATCGACGGCGTGGTTTCGACCAACGCGCTGGAACTGGGGATCGATATCGGGTCGTTGTCGGCCGCGGTGATCAACGGGTATCCGGGGTCGATATCGTCAGTCTGGCAACAGGCCGGGCGCGCCGGCCGGACGCAGGATATTTCAGTGGCGGTCTTTGTCGGCAACTCCTCCCCGGTCGACCAGTTTTTGATGCACCATCCCGAATACCTGTTCGGACGGCCGTTCGAGTCGGGAATCATCGATCCGGATAATTTGATCGTGATGATGTCGCATATCAAATGTGCGGCGTTCGAAATCCCGTTCGAGAGTGATGAAACGTTCGGTGCGGGCCTGGCGGCGCCGTTTTTATCTCACCTTGAGGGTGAACGGGTCGTCCACCAATCGAAAGACAAGTGGTTTTGGGCCTCGGAAATTTATCCGGCCAACGAGATCAGTTTGCGTTCGGCCTCGCCGGAAAATTTTGTCATCATCGAGCGCGGTCCGGAAAACCGAGTAATCGGTGAGACCGATTATTTTTCGGCGCCTGAGTTTTTGCATCCCAAGGCGATATACCTGCACGGGGCCGAGCAATACCACGTCGAGGAACTCGACTGGGAGGGACGGCGGGCGTATGTCAAGAAAATCGCTACCGACTACTATACCGACGCCGAGACCAAAACCGATTTGAAAGTTCTCGCAGCCGACGAGACCGAGAATGAGCCGACCGGGAGCAAGACCCTGGGCGAAGTTTCGCTGACGCGGGTAGCAGTGCAGTATAAGAAAATTCGGTTTTTCACCCATGAAAATGTCGGCTTCGGCCCGATTGCGCTGCCCGAAATCGAGATGCATACGACGTCGTTCTGGTATGAGTTCCCCGACAATTTTGCCGAATCGCTGGGGATGCCGTTTGAGCGTTCGGGCGAGATTTTACGCGCGGCGGCCAATGCGCTGGGAACGATTGCGCCGTTGTGGGTGATGTGCGACTCGCGCGATATCGGGGCAATCTCACAGGTACGATCGGACTTTTCACAACGGCCGACGATCTATTTGTTCGATAATATTCCCGGCGGGGTCGGCTTATCGCAAAAGATTTTCCGGATGTCGCGAGAGCTATTCGAGGCCACGGCTGATTTAATTAATTCGTGCGGCTGTGAAGCAGGATGTCCGTCATGTGTCGGTCCGGAAAGTGAAATCGGCCCCCACGGTAAGGACGGCGCGCAACGATTACTCCGTTGGGCGGCGGTCGGCCATATCTAAGCAGTTCGACAAATTGTTTTTTGCCCGTCCTCCTGCAGATTTCCGTACCACCATTCGGCCAAAAAATAAGGCCGCTTACCACTAAGGGTAATGCGGCCTTTGAGGGGGGCTGTAGACGCCGTGCATTAAAGTTATCGGTAACTCTCAAGCGGCCTTGAGAGTTACCGCCACGATATCGACTACTTCTTGCGATTATTTTGCAAGTCATTTATTATTATCATATTACGAGATTGACATCGACCCACATCTTAAATGATAGAACCTCACCTGCAACTACGCGGTAAGTTGCAATTATGGCCGGATGGGCGGGAGGATTTGCCGAGGAATTTGGCTGTCGGAAACGGTCAAATTCCGCTCTTGTTTGGATTTCAGTTTGAAGTCCGGAGTATGAATTTCACCTGAAAAACATTTATGGCAGAGATTTTTGACAAAGCGCTGTTGCCCGTAGGCGTTGTCATTCAACTGGATGAAAACAGTTGACAGTTGGCGGAGGGGGCGGTTATCATTGCCTGACCCCGGACGGGAACGGGGCAGGGAGTTTGTTGCACGCTGTCGGTAATTGGAATTTTATGGACGCCATCGTATTCTGGATAGCTGCCGGGGTAGCAGTTGCCGCCGCGGTCAACCTGATAATTCAAGCCAGGCCGATCAATTCGGTTCTCTCCCTGGTCGTGGTTCTGTTCGCCCTGGCCGTGATCTACCTTCAATTATCCGCCGAATTCATCGCCGCCCTGCAGATTATCATCTATGCCGGCGCAATTATGGTTCTTTTTCTGTTTGTGGTCATGTTGTTGAATCTCAAGCAGGGCGACGAGGAGGGCCGACGGGGTGTACTGCACTCGTTTGGTTTATTGCTGGGCGGCGCAATTTTGCTGGAAATATCGATTGTCATCCGGCTCTTTGTGCCCTCCGCAATCCATCCGGGCGCACAAGCCATCACCAGTAATTTTGGCTCGGTGGGCCAGATTGGGCGGCTGTTGTTCGACGATTATCTCTTACCATTCGAGTTAACCTCAATTCTCCTGTTGATCACCGTAGCCGGGGCGCTGGTCCTGGCGGCAGGCCGCCGGGAGGAACGGGAATGATCCCCTTGTCGCATTATCTTCTCCTTTCGGCGATTATTTTCGGCCTTGGGGTGGTCGGCGTAATTATCTCGCGCAACCTGATCAAATTGTTGATGTCGGTGGAGTTGATGCTCAATGCGGCCAATCTGGTTTTTATCACCTTTGCCCGTTGGTATGGTGATCCGGGTGTGCACATTTTTGTCTTTATCGTCTTTGTCGTGGCGGCAGCGGAAGCGGCGGTGGGGTTGTCGCTGGTTATCGCCGTATTTCGCCGCAAGGAATCGGTCGATGTTGATATTTTGCGGTTGTTGAAAGGATAATAAACGAGATGTTGAACACAATCTGGCTAATCCCGGTTTTCCCGCTGATCGGTTTTCTGATCAACGGTCTGGGCGGCCGCCGTCTGTCGCGGTACGGTTCCGGGGTAGTCGCGTGTATGATGGTGTTCTTCTCGTTTATCTTTTCCTTGCTGGCCGTGCTTTTTCTGAAAGAGAATTCATACCACATCGAGGTGCTCGATTGGGTAGTTTCCGGAACATTCTCGGTATCCTTCGGGTTTATTCTCGATCCCCTTTCCTCGGTCATGGTGCTGACGGTCTCCGGGGTCGCATTCTTGATTCATGTATATTCGACCGGCTATATGGCCCATGATGAACACGTTTCGCGCTATTTTGCCTATCTTAATTTATTCGTCTTTTTCATGCTGATTTTGGTCCTTGCCGACAATTTCCTCCTGCTGTACATGGGCTGGGAAGGAGTCGGGCTGTGTTCATACCTGCTGATCGGATTCTGGTTCCACAAAGATTCGGCGGCCAACGCCGGCAAGAAAGCGTTTCTGGTTAACCGGGTCGGCGATTTTGGTTTTGCGCTGGGGATATTTCTCATCTTCTGGCATTTCGGCAGCGTGCAGTTTCCCGACGTGTTCGCGGCGGCGCCGGAGGTTTTGGGTGCGGGAGGCGGCCTGGCTACGCTCATCTGTCTGCTGTTATTCCTCGGCGCCACCGGCAAGTCGGCGCAGATTCCGTTATATATCTGGCTGCCCGACGCAATGGAGGGTCCGACGCCGGTTTCGGCGTTGATCCACGCCGCGACAATGGTGACCGCCGGGGTGTATATGGTGGCGCGCTGTTCGGCGTTGTTTGTTTTCTCGCCGACAGCCTTGCTCGTGGTGGCGATTATCGGCGCGGCGACCGCGCTTTTTGCCGCAACGATGGCCACCGTGCAAAACGATATCAAACGAGTGCTGGCCTACTCGACGATCAGCCAGCTGGGCTATATGTTTTTGGCCTGCGGTGTGGCGGCGTTTTCGGCGGCGATTTTTCATTTGATGACCCACGCCTTTTTCAAGGCGCTCTTGTTCCTCGGCGCCGGATCGGTGATCCATGCAATGCACGAGGAACAGGACCTGCGTAAGATGGGCGGGCTGCGTAAATATCTGCCCGCGACATTCTTGACCTTTGCGATTGCGACACTGGCGATCTCCGGCTTTCCCGGACTGGCCGGGTTTGTTTCCAAAGATGAAATTCTCTGGAGCAGTTTTTCCTCCCCCCTGGGAGGGCTGGTCTTCTGGATTGTCGGGGTGTTGACGGCCGGGTTGACGGCGTTTTATATGTTCCGCCTGTTGTTCCTGGCGTTTTACGGCAAATCTCGTTTTGATGACACCACCGCGGCGAAAATCCATGAATCGCCGATGTCGATGACCGGGTCGCTGTCGATTCTGGCAATTCTCTCGATCGTCGGCGGCTGGATCGGCTGGCCGGAGGCATTGGGCGGCGGGAACTCATTCGGCAATTATCTTGAACCGGTATTTGCCCAGGCAAAAGAGTATCTGCCTCAAGGCGGCCACCACGCGTATTCCACCGAATACCTGCTAATGGGCCTGTCGGTTGCCATCGGCGTCATCGGATTCTTCTGGGCTTATCGCTGGTATATCAGTGAATCTCCGGCGGCGGAACGGATAAAAGAACGATTCCCCGGATTGTACACGCTGGTTTTGAACAAATATTATATCGATGAGTTTTATCAGGCGGTTATCGTGCGGCCACTGATCGGCGGCTCGCGACTACTCTGGCATAAATTCGACGAATTGGCAATCGACGGTGCGGTCAACGGACTGGGCAGACTGGTGCGCGCAATCGGGCGCGGCGGGGCGTTGGCGCAGACCGGGTATTTCCGCGCATATGCGGCGTTTTTCTCACTCGGCGCGGCGTTGGTGCTCGGCTGGATGATCTATCTGATGAGGTAGGCGAATTACGTGGATTCGATGATCATCACATTTTTAATTTTCTGGCCGCTGGTCGTCGCAGCGATCATCGCGTTGATCCGCGGTGACCGACCCGACCACATCCGCCAGGCAGCCCTGGCCGGGACGATTATCGAGTTTGTCGTCTCGACCTACCTGTTGTTTGCTTTCAAGACCGGTGCGGGGTACCAATTCACCGTCCGTTGGCTCTGGTCGGACACACTTGGTGTCGGCTACCAGGTGGGAATCGACGGGATCAGTTTGTTTCTCGTGTTGTTGACGACCTTATTAACGGCAATCTCGGTCTGGGCGTCGTTCGGCGCAATTCAGGAACGCGTGAAGGGCTATTTTATCGCCTTCCTCGTACTGGAGACCGGGATGATCGGCACATTCTGCGCAACCGACCTGTTTTTGTTCTATGTCTGCTGGGAATTGATGTTGCTGCCGATGTATTTCTTAATTGGTATCTGGGGTGGAGTCAACCGGATCTACGCGACCTACAAATTCGTGATCTATACGATCACCGGCAGTTTGTTTATGCTGGTGGCGATTATCTATACCGCAAATATCATCCACAAAATCGCCGGGGTCTGGACTTTCGACCTGACTGTCTGGATGCAGTATTCGATTCCCACGGCCAACCAGCTATGGTTGTTTATTGCCTTTGCCCTGGCCTTTGCGATTAAGGTACCGATGTTCCCATTGCATACCTGGCTGCCCGACGCGCATGTCCAGGCGCCAACAGCCGGTTCGGTGATCCTGGCCGGCGTGCTATTAAAGATGGGAACTTACGGGTTCTTGCGGTTTGCCATTCCGTTGTTCCCGTCGGCGTTTCTGGATGCCCTGCCGGTAATTTTGGTCCTGGCGGTAATTGGAATCATCTATGGCGCGTTGGTGGCGATGGTGCAGAAAGATATCAAGTCGCTGGTGGCCTATTCGTCGGTTTCACATCTCGGATTTGTGATGCTGGGGCTGTGCGCCCTAAACACGGTCGGGTTCGCCGGTTCGTTACTTCAGCAAATCAACCACGGCATTTCGACCGGGGCCTTGTTCCTGCTGGTGGGGATTATCTATGAGCGACAGCACACGCGGTTAATCGCCGACTATGGCGGGCTGTTTAAAGTTGTCCCGGTGTTCTCGATCTATTTCATGATCGTCATGTTATCGTCAATCGGCCTCCCCGGGACGAATGGATTTGTCGGTGAGTTTTTGATCTTATTGGGTGCCTTTCGCAGTCATCCGGTGGCGGCAGTGCTGGGCACGGCGGGAATCGTGCTGGCCGCCGGGTATATGCTCTGGATGTATCAACGGGTCTTCTTCGGCCAGGTGACCAATCCGAAAAACGAAAACATCACCGACATGACCCTCCGCGAGCGGGCGATCCTGGTCCCGCTGGTCATTATCATTTTTGCCATCGGGATCTATCCCAAGCCAATCCTCGAACGAATCGAGCCCGCCTTAAACCGGGTAATCGACCGGGTCAATGCGGTACAGGTAGTCGAAAAAACAAAACAGGATGAGTTGTTGTCGACGAGAAACACCTATCCACCTCCGGCAATGGAGACAAAGTCGGCCGACCCTGAGACTGAGGAGGAACAACCGCGATGAATCTCAGTCTCTTTTCGCCGCAAATCGTGCTGGGTATCGGGGGCACATTGCTGTTTCTGTTCGAGGCATTCGCCTCCGAGCGGGGCCGTTCATTCCTGCCGACGTTGACTCTGCTGATCCTCGCCCTATCCGGCGTATTGATGTGGAAATCGTACGGCGAGATCGGCGTACTGTTCTCCGGGATGGTCGTCTATGACCGGTTCTTCGTGTTTTTCGGGACGCTGGTTCTGCTCGGCTCGTTTTTGGCGGTGAGTTTTTCACGCCCGTCGCTCCAGCAACAGGACGCCTTTCGGGGAGAGTATTACGCACTGGTTTTATTCTCCGTTTTGGGCATGACCCTCCTGATCTCGGCGGCGAATATGATTATCGTTTTCCTCGGCATGGAGATTATGTCGCTTCCGCTGTATATCATGGCGGCGATGCGGCGCGGCAGCGAGCGTTCAGTCGAGGCGGGAGCCAAATATTTCCTGATGGGGGCGTTCGCCTCGGGGTTTTTACTCTATGGCATTGCACTGGTCTACGGCGCAACCGGAACGCTGTCGATCGAGGAGATTGCGCGGGTCTGGCCGCGCGGCGCGGGGTTCTCCTCGCTCGGTGTGGCGGGAATGCTGTTGATCGTGATCGGACTGGCTTTCAAAATCGCCGCGGTGCCGTTTCATATGTGGGAACCCGACGCTTACGAAGGCGCCCCGACCGCAGTAACCGCGTTTTTTGCCGCCGGACCGAAAATCGCCGGGTTCGCGATCCTCTTGCGGTTGGTCAGTTGGGCCTTCAGTTTCTCGGACCCGGTCATCCTGCGGATAGTCTGGATGCTGGCCGCGTTGTCGATGACCGTGGGGAATTTCCTGGCGCTCACGCAGAGTTCGGTCAAACGGATGCTGGCTTATTCGGGAATTGCCCACGCCGGGTATGCGCTGGTTGGTTTGGTGGTCGGCGGCACCGTCGCAATCGGTTTGGTCGGCTATTATTTGCTGGGGTATTTGCTGGCCTCGGTCGGCGCCTTTGCGGTGATCGCGACGCTGGAGAAATCGCAGGAGCGGTCATTGAGTTTTGCTGATTGTGCCGGGAAAGGCAAGACTAATCCCGGCCTCACGCTGGTCCTGACGCTGTTTTTAATTTCACTCGCCGGGATACCGCCGGTGGCGGGATTCGTGGCCAAGTTCTATATCTTCGAGCAGGCACTGCAACATGGGTTTGTCTGGTTGGTAATCATCGCGGCGGTCAATTCGATTGTCTCGGTTTATTATTACCTCCGGACGCCGGTCTATGCTTTCATGAAAACCGGCGAGGAAACCAATCCCGATATCCGGATATCCGCCGGTTTGGTCTTCACCCTGGTCGTCGCCGCACTGGGCACGATTATTGTCGGCATCTCCCCCGAATATTTCATCAAATTGGCTTCCTCCTCGGTGATGTGGTTTTTCTGATCACCTCAAGCGATCCCCACCTGCTTTCCGGATCTATTTGAACAAATCGCTGAGGACCAGTGCGCGTGTGTGTTCCGCGCCGTCCCGCATGACACCCAATTGATAGGTGGTGCCTGTTTTGGCTCTGAACATCTCCCGCACGGCCACCAGACCGTCAAGATGTCCGACATCAATGCCGTTGATCGTCTGAAGCAGATCGCCGGCCTGCAGACCGGCCCTGTCTCCCGGGCCGCCCGGAACGATAAACGAAATCCTGATCGCCTGGTCGGCGGTATACTCCAATTGGATTCCACTACCGTCGACGGGGAAGTCATGACCGAAATTTGCGCCTTTCTCAATAATGACCCGCTGGCGGGGATAATCGAGATAGAGCACAAAATGCCGGAAGAGGGTATTACCCAGATTCCCGGCCAGTTCCCCGCCGGCAAAGGCCCCTTTCCCGGACTGCAACGGAACGCCGATGATCGGATTATGGACGGTAAAACCGGCCAGTTCAATCGTGTCGAACTTGACCAGCCTGCTGCGGCTGGCCCCACCGGCGCCGTAACCAATGTGTTCGATACCCTCACGCTCGGCAAATCGATGTTTCTCGGCATAGGGATAATGGAAAGATAAACCCCCGGCCCCCAGGTCGAGGTTCCATTTGCCCTCATATTGGCCGTCGACGGTCGCCGACAAATGGAACATATTGTCCTGTGAGATCGGCGCGTCAATGACCACCCCGTCACCGGTGTACCGGAAACTGTCGGGATGAAAAAACGATAGCTCCTCATTGGCATAGTCGATTTTGACAACGAGCCGCGAAAGAAAATCATAGCCGAGAATCCCCGCCAGTTCCTTCCCCAGCAGTTTTCTGAAAATTTGATTAAGCTCCAGGACCACGACTTTCTGCCGGTCAAAGGTCAACCCCGCCAATGAAAACTCCGGCAGGACAACAAATGAAACATCGACCAAATTGCCCGCGCCTCTGCCTTTGATGCTCCCCTCACTTTTTAAGCCGAGTTCATTGGAAAATGATTTGGCAATACAGGTCGCCCCCGCCCCCGAATCCAACACCCAGAGACGTTCTTTTCCCCCGACCTCGAGGGGGACGTAGATATGGTTTTCGATAAATTTGAAGGGCACCTGGACGACACCGGCGCCGTCAGGGAACCGGAAATCCTCCACATCGGCGCTTGGCGGTTCAAAAAGCGTAGGATCGATATCGAGATTAACGGCAATCGAGTCGATGACGACCCGCTGAACCATCCCGGTCGGAAATTCCGTGGTCGTCTGCGAGTAGGGAAGCAGGACGCCGCCGACCCGGCGATAGTCACTGTACAGGGTATGTTCCTGGTTATCCGGAGTGATGGTGATGGATTTCAACTCCATGAAGTTATTGCAATCATAGTACGAGGTAACCTCCTCGGCATTGAGCGAGTTGGTGATTTTGACCAGATAACAGGCAACGCCATCGACGCTGTCGATACCCTCGTAAGTGACCGTGAATACATCAGATTTGGGGTTGAGGTGTTCGTAGGCGTCCATCAGGATGGTGATTTGACGCTGGTTGGTCGTTTTCTCGTCCTGCTGGATATGCAGTTTACCATTGTGATCGACCGTCCAGGCAAATTTCCCGTTGTCGCCAACTGTCTGGGTGATGACGGTCAGGTCGATTTCCTGCCGCGACTTGATCGGCCTTTCCGACCAGTGTTTGAAAGTCCCCTCAAGGCCCGTACCTTCGAGGATGATTTTGCCGGTGACGAAGGAAGTCGTCTGCGCCTTCAGTTTCTCCAACCCACCTACGGCCTCATAGTGTTTGTGCAGGATTTCGTACGGGTCGGTCAGTTCAGCGCGGACGCTGCCCGAAGCAACAACCAATGTGAACACGGCAAATATAAAGAGACGGCGTTTCATCGTTTTTCCCCCGGTCATAGAGTTTGTCAACCTGTTTGCTATAACACGTTTTTGGGTCGATGTCGTCAAGTGAAAATGGGAGAAGATTCGACGTCGACTCGGCAATCTCCACAAATTTCGTTGCCGGCCTGCCGTACACCGTATACCATGTACAATCAGGGGCGGATTGACCAAAGATGGCACGAAAGAACATACAGGCAATTTCGTTGTTTTCCGGCGGGCTGGACTCCTGCCTGGCCGTACTGCTCATGCTGCGACAAAATATCGAGGTTACCGCGCTGACGTTCATGACACATTTCGGCTGTGACCTGGACGACCGGTCGTCCTGTTCCCACAACCCCTATCCGGTGGCGGAGAAGTTCGGTTTCTCAGTCAAGTTGATGCAGTTGGGGCAGAAGTTTGTCGATATCGTCCGGGAGCCGAAATTCGGGCATGGGAAAAATATGAACCCATGTGTCGACTGCCGGATTTTAATGTTACGTGAGGCCAAAGAATACATGGAGGCGGTCGGGGCGGATTTTGTGATTACCGGGGAGGTGATGGGTCAGCGGCCGTTTTCGCAGTTGAAAGACAAGCTGACGATGACCGCGCGGGAAGCCGGGTTGACCGGACGGTTGTTGCGACCGCTTTCGGCGAAACTGCTGCCACCGACCATTCCCGAGCGCGAGGGATTGGTCGACCGGGAACTGCTGGAGGGGATTAACGGCCGGTCACGGCACCGGCAAATGGAGATGGCCCGAGAATTTGGCTTGGAGAACTACCCCTCCCCTGCCGGCGGATGCCTGCTGACAAATTCGGATTTTTCGCGCAAGTTGCGCGACCTGTTTACCCATCATCCCAAAGTCGCCTTCACCGATTTGAACCTGCTGCGACATGGACGGCATTTTCGCTTTTCGCCGGCCACAAAATTCATCGTCGGCCGCGACCAGGGTGACAACGAGAAAATCCTGGCCTATGCCGACCCGGCCGAGACGATCTGCGAAGTCAAAGACGCAGGTTCGCCGATAACGCTGATCCAGGGTGCGGTGACCGACGAGGCATTACAAACGGCCTGTGCGTTCACTGCGCGGTATTCCGACCGCAAAAAAGATGCCCGGGTCGAGGTCACCTGGTCCCGGGGGGAAGCCGAGGGGACGGTCACGGTGGCCCCGGCACCGGAGTCGGTGGTGGATGGTCTGCGGGTGTGACCGGTGGTGATTTGCGCTTGACAATTTGGAG
>JAJRUJ010000025.1 GCA_024277855.1 Candidatus Zixiibacteriota bacterium | reverse complement strand
TTCTCCTCTTTGAACGGGCGGACGGTACGCGGTTTCCTGGAAAACTTGAGACCTCAATAATAAAAGGAGAAGAAAACGACGAAGGTATCGTCGTTGTAATAAGAGACTTGACTAAACAGCGGGAATTAGAAGAAAAACTATTAGAAAAAGAAAAACTCGCAACGCTTGGTATGGTGGTGGAGGGAGTGGCGCATGAAGTGCGCAATCCCCTCAACGCAATCGCCCTGGCGGCGCAACGGTTGTTGATGGAATTCGAAGTCAAAAAAAATGAAGATGAATTCAAAGACTTCACCGGTTCGATAATCAGCGAGAGCAGACGACTGGATAAAATCATTGACGACTTCCTCGAACTGGCCCGCACACCGCGAGAGGAGCCGCAAATCTTTCAACTGGGATCGCTCATCGAGGAAACTGCCACGCTCTCCCAACTGGAAGCTGAGCAGAAAGGCGTTCAATTCACTGTCGACGGGAACGGACCAATTGATATTTTCGGCGTTGAGAGTGAGTTGAAAAAGGCCCTGGTCAATATGATCGCCAATGCGATTTCTGCGACTCCGGCGGGTGGGGAAGTCCGAATTGTTTGCTCTCGCGATGACGAGTCCCGCCAGGCGGTGGTCCGAATTATTGATTCGGGGGAAGGGATTACAGCCCGGAATCTGGACAAAATATTCCATCCGTATTTTACGACCAAAGAAGGCGGCACCGGGTTGGGACTGGCGATTACTGCGCGAGTGGTGGCCGATTTCAACGGCACTATCGATGTCGAGAGCCAACCGGGGCAGGGGACGACCTTCGAGATTCGCCTGCCGCTGGGATGAAAAATAAAACTTATGTTTAGTGTCTCACACTTCAAAAGCCGCGGGCAGCTGTGTTGTGAGTATGCCGGCTGGTGGCCCGCCTTTCAGGCGGGATGGCGTCCCCCGGATGATCCTACCGCAGAGCGGACGACCCAGTTTATTCAAAGTGAATGAGATTAATCCGCCGGGGACTACCCCGGTTTACACTCGCAGATCAAAAATGTTGAATAGAACTATACCGGACAGCCGGGTTCCGTGACCTTGACCATGGTTTATTCAATGCTGGAAGAATCCACCTCAACTACCGGCAAGCAACTTCAGCATTTGAGCAATGTCGGTCGTCGGAAGTTCGCAGGCATAGTTGCGGCAGACATATGCCGTCGCTCTGCCGTCGATACTGGTATGATATTTGGTGAACTCCGCCAACTCGGTCAACTCATCCGCCGATTCACTGTCGCGCAGTAAGACAATGTTGTTCGGGAGAAACTTACCGCGAAGCGCGCGCAGCATCGCCCGCGTATCCTCGCTTGAGGGTTCACCGACGATGACGACTTCATGAGACATACCGGTCGCATAATCCAGCGCGGTCATCAACATCGTGTGGCCGGAGGGGCCTTGGACGACTTGGCCCGAAAACGCCCGGCCGATCTGCGCGGCCAATTCTTCATATTTCGCATCGGCAGTGATTCGTCCCAGCCGGAGCAGATTAAGCATCTCCACCGAATTGCCGGCCGGCACCGCGCCGTCGTAAATTTCCTTTTGCCGCACCAGCAAATTTTCAGCGTCATCGGCGGCAAAAAACAGACCGCCCGCCTTGTCGTCCCAAAAGTGGGCAAGCAGTGTTTCGTTAAGCGCAATCGCCGATTTAAGGTGATCGATGTCAAATGTCGCTTCATATAATTCGAGTAGGCCCCAGATCATAAAAGCGTAATCGTCGGCTCCGGCGGTGATCGCCGCCTCGTCTTCCCGGAATCGGTGCAGTAGCCTGCCGTCTTTTTGTCGCAGTTGGCCGAAGACAAATTCAGCCGCTTTCTCGGCGGCTACGGCGAGTTCAGGCCGGTCGAACGCCATTGCGCCTTTGGCCAGTGCGGCGATCATCAAGCCGTTCCAGTCGGTAAGGATTTTGTCGTCTTTGTATGGGTGGACCCGTTTTTTACGGATGTCGAAAAGCTTCATCCGCATCGTTTCCAGTTTTGCGGCCAGGTTTTCTTGCGACATGCCCCGGGCCGAAGCAATTTCATTTAATGGTTGTTTGAAATGCGGAATATTATACCCGGTGCGCTCGCGCGTGGACTGTTCGACAAAATTCCCTTCGGGTACCGCGTTGAAAACCTCGATAAACAAATCGGCGTCGGAACCGAGACAGTCCCGCAATTCTTCCACTGACCAGACATAGAATTTGCCTTCCTCACCCTCAGAATCGGCATCTTCGGCTGAATAGAAACCGCCGCGCGGGTCGGTCATATCGCGCAATACGTAAGTAAAAACCTCCATTGCGGTCTGTCGATATTCGGTTTTACCGGTAACCTGAAACGCCTCGGTATAGGCCATCGCCAAAAGCGCCTCGTCATAGAGCATTTTCTCAAAATGGGGGAGCAGCCATTGGCGGTCGGTCGAATAACGGTGGAACCCGAAGCCGACATGGTCATACATCCCTCCGCGCCGCATCTCCTGCAAGGTCTTCTCGACCATCTGCAGCGCTTGAGGATCGCCGGTCGCGTTGTACCGCCGCAGGAGGAACATTAAATTGTGCGGTGTGGGAAACTTGGTTCCGGTACCAAAGCCGCCATACGCGGCGTCATAACGCCGAGACAATTGCTCATATGCCGCCTGCAGATTTGCCGGACTGAGATCGATAGCGGGCTGGAATGTCGATGCCTGTGCCAATGTCTGGGTGACCTGGGCCGCCGATTTGAGGAGGTCTTCGCGTTTAGTTTGCCAAAGATATTTTACGCGCGGCACGAGATCTATCAATCCCGAGCGGCCACCCCGGGAGTTTTTGGGGAAATACGTCCCGGCGAAAAACGGCTGTTTGTCCGGGGTCATCATAATCGTCAGCGGCCAGCCGCCACCCTTGGTCATCATCTGGCAGACCGCCATGTAGATATTGTCGATATCGGGGCGTTCCTCGCGGTCGACTTTAATGCAGATGAAGGTGTCGTTCAAAAGCGCGGCGACTTCATCGTCTTCAAACGACTCGTGTTCCATCACATGGCACCAGTGACAGGTTGAGTAGCCGATCGAGAGGAAAATCGGTTTATCCTGATCGCGTGCGGCGGCGAACGCCTCGTCGCCCCAGGCATACCAGTCGACCGGGTTGTCAGCATGCTGGAGCAGGTAGGGACTTTTCTCGTATTGCAGGCGGTTTTTGTCGGGTGCCGTATGCTCGATTTGGGTAGGCGGTTCGGCCATGACATCGTTCCTCGAATATTCGACGATTAAACAAACGGCGGCCACCAGGACAGCCGCAGTAAGCATTACACTCCAGACAGTCCTTGGCCGGATTCTCATCAGGGCATCCTCCCGTTCGGCGGTCTTGTCCTGCTTCCCCGATGCAGCCGGACGGTCAGTAGGTTACGGCTATAGACGGACGAGAGGGAGGAGGTGATTGAAATCATTTGCGAAATGTGCCGAACACCTATGACAGTATTGCCGGCAGTTCATCAAGTGTGGCAATGTTCGCGGTCGGCTCGAAGTCGGTTGGGGCGGGTTTGCCGTCGCGGTTAAGCCAGATACCGGCCATCCCCGCAGCAATTGCCCCACGGATATCCCTCGGCAGTGAATCGCCAACCATTACGCATGATTCAAGCGGAACATCAATTCGCCGGGCTATCTCCCGGAAAACCCATGGGTCGGGTTTGCCGATACCCAGCTCACCCGAGACGATGATTGCCTTAAAGTGTTGCTTTAACCCGGTGGCGTCAATCTTGGCCCATTGCAACGAGGGAAACCCGTTGGTCAGCAGGGCCAGGGTGAACCGTTTCCCCAGAAGTTGCAGCGTCTGTTCGGCTTGGGGAAAGACTGTCTGCATTGTCCGACGGACCGCGACAAATCGATTGGCCAGGGAGTTTGCCAGAGTATGATTGTCAATACCGCAATCAGCCAGTCCCCGTCGCCATGATTCTTTGCGGTAAAGAGGAAGGCAATCACGCAGGGCGTTAACTTGCGGGATGTCGTCCGCATATTTCCCATACAATAATTCAACCCGGCTGCTCCCTACAGATTCAATGTAATCGTACATCGGGAGTTTTTGTCGGAGTTCTCCGGCATGGCCGTATACTGCCGCGAATAACGCGACCGGGTCGATTTTGTATTGCCGGGCGGCGATTTGCGCCACTACCAGAAAGGCCTGCCGGTCGGCGGAATGTTCTTCGATCAGGGTATCGTCCAGGTCGAAAATGATGGCTCTGATGTCTGGCAACTATTCCTCATTTCCGTCCGAATTTGAATGAGCAATATACTCAACGCCGTTGTCTTTTGCATCCAGAGTTTACATTTCGTACATTCTGTCGCGGCAAGGAGAAATAAAACAATGGCCCTGGCAACAGTAGCAATCATCGGTCGGCCGAATGTCGGCAAATCAACACTATTCAACCGTATCCTGCGGCGGCGGATTGCCGTGACCGATCCCACTCCCGGAGTTACCCGCGACCGCAACTATGCCGTCGCTGAGTGGACCGGCCATAATTTTTTTCTGATGGATACCGGTGGGCTGGTGCCGCAGAGTGAAGATGAAATGCAGCAGCGGATCACCGCCCAGTCGAAGTTGGCAATCGCCGAGGCCGATAAGGTGATTTTCATGGTCGACTGCAAAGTCGGGATTCATCCAGTTGACGAGGAACTGGCCTTTGTCCTGATGAAATCGAACATCCCGGTAATCCTTGCGGCGAACAAAGCCGACGGCGACAAGGGCGATCTCGAAGCCGCTGAATTCGCCAATCTCGGCCTGGGCGAACCGATTGCTGTCTCGGCCGCTGAGGGTCGGCGGATTGGTGACTTGCTGGATTTAGTCGTCGACGGGCTGCCGGAATCGGTGGAAGACATCGCTGAGGATGAAATTGGCGTTGCCGTGGTCGGCCGGCCGAATGTAGGCAAATCATCATTTGTCAATAAACTGCTCGGGGTTGACCGGCATATTGTCTCGCCGGTGCCGGGGACGACTCGCGATGCGATTGATTCGCGGATGAACGCACTCGAGAAGACATTTGTGTTTATCGATACAGCCGGACTGCGCCGCAAAGCAAAAGTCAAAGAGGATATCGAATTCTACACGACGCTTCGCACGATCAAGTCGATCAACCGTGCCGATGTTGTCTGCCTCTTATTGGACGCCTCAATCCCCCCGGCTTCGCAGGATTTCAAAATCGCCGAACATGCGGTCGAGGCAGGCAAGGGCTTGATCTTCTTAATCAACAAGTGGGATCTAATCGAAAAAGATACCGACACGGCCGGATCTTATGTCTTGCGGTTGGAAGCAAAAGCTAAGAATTTTGCCTTCGCGCCAGTGGTATTTATCTCCGCCCTGACCGGCCAGCGGGTCCGGAAAGTGCTGGAAATGATTCTTCGTGTCGAGGCCGAGCGGCACAAACGCCTGAGCCCGCAGGAAATCAAAGATACGATCATGCGCGACATTGCCGCGCTGCCCCCGCCGGCATACAAGGGCAAATACATCAAAATCCCCTACGTCACCCAGGCCGAGAAACCACCGCCGACGTTCGTATTCTTCTGTAATTTCCCGAATTATATCCGCGAGCCGTATGAACGGTATTTACTGAATAAAATCCGTGAGCGATTCGGTTTTGAAGGAGCACCGATTCGTATTCGCTTCCGCAAAAAATAGTTATCCTGTCAAGAATTCATCAAATAACGCTCAGATTGCATAAAAGAGGTGTTTTTTTGCCGTCTGGGGGAGCTATATTGGCACGCAAAGGTGATAAAAGAGAACTTTGGAGGGAGGACGCATGAGAAGATTATTGGCGCTGGTTGGAACATTGTCGATTCTGGCCATAGCACTGGGATGTGGCCAACAGCAAGAGCAAAAAAACTCGGTTGAGTATTCTTTGCCAACGGTTTACGATGGGGCGACGATCCAGCATTATGTAGCGGTAGGTGATTCCGGTTACCAGTTGCTTGACGAGGGTAAGACCGACGAGGCGGTCGCCGCCTTCACCCGCCAGATTGAGCTAATCCCCGATGGCCACTGGGGATATTATAATGTTGCTTGTGCCTATGGCCGCACGGGGCAGGTTGAGCCCGGGATTGAATGGCTGACCAAAGCGATCGACCATGGTTGGTGCGATCCCAACCATCTCGGCTACGACTCAGACATTGATGCGTTGCGGAAAGATCCCCGATTTGACATCCTGGTTGCCCGCGCCGACTCGGCCCTTAAGGCGCACGATAAAGATTTCCAAAACGGCATGCCGACCAATCCGGAACTCCCTCCGGGATTGAAATCCAAAGAGGCGTTTATCGATTATTATAATACCCGCAATGAGGAAATAACCCGGCATCAACAGGTCTGGACAAGTTGGGCATATGCGGCCGCCCGGTTGAATCTCGAAGCCCAGCGGATCGCTGCTGCGAAGATGTTCCAAGCCGAAGACAGCGTGAATGTATTCGACGAGGGGATCGAACGGATTCGGGCCATGACCGGCTTCAAATCGCCATACGAACCATGGGGTGCGATCGCCGACGGTGCGCTGGCCGAGGTCGAGCATTATCTGGCCGATAAACCGTCGCCGGGATTCGTTGATGAAGCCAATTACCGTGGCGGCATTTCGGCCTATTACAAGTATATGCCCGAGTCGATGGACAAATCCGAATGGGCGGCATCGGTTGCCGGCGCGAACGCCTATTTCGATAAAGTCTCCGCCGAGAGTGATTGGGCCGGACCGGTTGAGGCCTGGAGGATCTATTTCGCCCTGACCGACACGACAATCGATAATGAGTCCCTCAAACCTCGCATCAAGGCCTTTGCCGAGAAATATAAAAACAACAAGTACGCGATGGGTGTCGCCGCGCGGTCGTTCCAGGGTGACTTGGTGAAGGCCGTCTGGCCGATTCCGTTCAAAGCAACCGACATCAACGGCAAGAAATTCTCGCTGTCAGATTATAAGGGTAGACCAGTACTGGTTGATTTCTGGGCCACTTGGTGCGGACCTTGTCGCGGCGAACTGCCGTATCTGAAGGCGGCTTACGATAAATACGCCAAGAAGGGGTTTGAAATTGTCTCGGTCAGTCTTGACTATCCCGACCGGATCAACCAGGAACAATACAAAGAGTGGATCAAAGAGAAGGGCATGGACTGGCGCCATATTTATGATGAGAAGAATTGGAGTGGTGACCTGGTTCGCAGTTTCTACGTCAGCAGCATTCCGTCACCGTTCCTTATTGACCAGAACGGAAATCTCGTGGCGGTCGGCGACGATTTAAGGCAGGAGAACCTCGACAAAACGCTGAGTGCCCTGTTCTAAGTCAAGCTCCTACTCCGTAAAATCAATTAAAACCGGGACATCTTATGATGCCCCGGTTTTTTTGCCATTTTCGTCGATAAGCCCCTGTCCACTAATATTGCCTCGAGAATTCGCCCGCGAGTGTCCCGATCATGGAAACTCCGGCAATATGGATGGACGGCAATTATTGTACGTTCTTGTGTGCCTGTATGATACAGCGATTACTTCGTCGTTGACCAGAGGTTGCCTGGAGATAATAGTTCTCGATACGGGGTGTCGGGCACGGTGCGTATCAATATATTATCTCTATATTATGTAGTGCGTTGCAATGTAGATGTTCTATTTACCTTGAAAAACCACCGCGAATCTATTGACATATTTGCGGTTTGATATAATATAAGGGTGTTGAGGCCATGTGCTGCCAACATTTGAGTTGATGAAAGTCCTCAAATGAATGTGGTCTCGAACACCAGGACGCCCGGCTCAAACAAGTTGAGCCGGGTTTTTTTGTGGGGCAAGAGCCAAAGAATTGCTATTGTCAGTCAGTGAGTATGTCCGAAGACATTACCGGCGGTCGCTGGAAATTTATCGACGAGAGAATTAACGTCACCACTAAAGGGTTACTTTACGATCCCGCCGTATTTGTATGGCGGCGTGCCCACTATACGATAACTAAGATTATTGCATCGTGGTTCGACTGGGGCTTTTCCGCCGGGGCCGCGCAACGGAACTGGAAGTCGCGGCGGCATCGACGGTATTACCGGGTGGAGGTTGATTCCGGTGATCTATTCGAGATATATCGGGATCGCAAAGCGGCTGATCAGGAAGGGACATGGGTCTGTTATCAGCGATGGGAAGCCGACAACGAATCAACCGGATGAATCTATCGGGCTTTTGATCCCGGCCACCTCATTCTCGTTTTGGGGCAAACCGTGGATTCTGTCCTCCGAGTCCTTGCCAATCCCGGTCGTCGTCTTCCACGTATCGATTCAATAGGTATTGTGAAACAGGAGAAAGCGGGCTATCTTTTCGCCCCGATGAATATAATGAAGACTAAATTAGTTCTCGGCACACGTGGTTCGGATCTGGCCCTGACGCAGGCTCGCTATGTACGGGGGCGTCTGCTGGATGCCGGGGCCGCCGAGGTCGAAATCCGGATTATCACCACACGCGGTGACGCCAATACCACCCTGCCGTTTGAAAAGATGCAGGGGCAGGGTTTTTTTACCAAGGAAATCGAACAACTCCTGCTCACCAACGAGATCGACCTGGCCGTGCATTCACACAAAGACCTCGAGACGACTTTACCTGACGGACTGACAATTGCGGCGATTCCGCATCGGGTTAATCGCCGTGACCTATTGCTGATTGCGCCGGATGGGTTTGCGACCGATCGATTATTGTTGCTTAAGCCGGGAGCGTCGGTCGGCACGTCATCGGTCCGGCGAATTGCCCAGTTGTTGTTCCTGCGTCCCGATTTGCAAATTACGACCCTCCGGGGGAATGTGCCGACCCGAATAGATAAACTGCGCGCCGGTGAGTACGATGCGATCATGCTGGCCGCCGCGGGGGTTGAGCGGCTCGGACTGTCGCTGGACGGTCTGCACCAACTGGAATTGGATGAGCGAACCTTCCTGCCCGCGCCTGCCCAGGGAGCGCTGGCGGTCGAAACTCGTGCCGCTGACGACCAAACAAACACTATTGTTGGGAGAATCGATGATCCGACCCTGCACGGCGAGGTTTGGGCTGAACGGGAGGTTCTGCGCCGCCTGGGCGGGGGCTGCCAACTCCCGTTGGGCGTTCATGGAACGGTCGATAGTTTTGGCCATCGGCTGTCGGTATTTCTGGGTCGCCGGGATGGCGAGAACTGGCTGACACCAAGGCGTGTGACTACCTTCGGGGAAAATGCCGAAAATGCCGTTGCCGCCGCCGTTAATGTCCTGACCGATAGCAACGGTCGTACAGGTTTGGCCGGGAAGACCATCGTCCTGACTCGGAAGTTGGAGCAGGCCGGGGAGTTGTCGGCGCAAATCGAGAAAGAAAGTGGCACACTCATTTGTTATCCAACATTGCGAGCTATCGCGGGCGGCGATCCGGGCGAGATCGTCAAACAACTAACCGGCCCTGAAAACCCGGCCTGGGTTTTGTTCACGTCGGGCAATGGCGTCGAGTATTTCGCCAAAATCCTCGCTGATGCCGGGTTGACCGTTGAGGAGAAGATCAAATTGGGCGTTATCGGCCACGGAACCGCTGCGGTCTGTCGGGAGTTGCTCGGCCGTTCCGCTGACTTTGTTCCTCAAGTTTCGACCGGGGAGGGTTTCTCGGCCGAATTCAGTAAGCGATATCCGCAAGTCGAGGGGCCGATCCTGGTTCCCACCGCTAAAGAACGCGGTGGAGCGCTGGAAAATCAATTACGTGAGGCGGGGTATACTGTCCACGCGGTCGTCGTCTATCAAACGGTGCCCACCGAACAGGCCGACTTACCTGAATGGGATGGTCGAGCCGATGCGATTATTTTTACTTCTCCCAAGGCGGCGCAATTTTTTCTCAATACACGAACGCTGCCTAAAGAGACCAAAGTAATCTCGATTGGGCCGTCCACCACGCGACATCTCGTCTCACAAAAAATAGACCCGGTCTATGAAGCGATCGACCATGATCGCACAGGGATATTGGAGGTCCTGCATGTCTTATACTCGTAAGCGGCCGCGGCGCAGCCGGACCAGTCCGTTGGTCCGCGAGATGCTGGCCGAGACTCGCTGGTCGACCGATTCGTTAATCCAGCCGTATTTCGTCACCGACAAGCCCGGCGCAAAAATTGAAATTCCGGGAATGCCGGGGATTTTCCGTGAAAGTCCCGATGAATTTCTTGCCGGACTGGAAGAGGACGTCAAACTCGGCATCCGGCGGATCATGCTTTTCGGGGTGACCGAGCATAAATCCGAAGACGCCGCGTTCGCGTATGCGGGGAAAAACCCGGTCATTGAAGTAACCAAAGAGATTCGCAAACGTTACGGCGACGACCTGCTGGTTTTTGCCGATGTCTGCCTTTGCGCCTACACCGATCATGGCCATTGCGGGCTGGTTATCGACGGCCAGATTGACAACGACCAGTCGGTGCCCGTACTCGTCCGGATGGCGGTCGCATTGGCCGATGCCGGAGTGCAGTGGGTGGCCCCGTCGGACATGATGGACGGCCGGGTGGGGGCAATCCGGGATGCGCTGGACGATGCCGGACATGTTGACGTCGGTATTCTGGCTTATACTGCCAAGTATGCCTCGAACTACTACGGCCCGTTTCGCGAGGCGGCGGAATCCGCGCCGCAATTCGGCGACCGCCGCAGTTACCAGATGGACTTCCGTAATCGCCGCGAGGCGCATCTTGAGCTGGAACTTGATGACCTCGAGGATGCCGACTGGGTGATGGTCAAGCCGGCGTTGCCGTACCTGGATATTATCGCCGATTTTCGGGAACGGACATCCTTGCCCGTGGCGGCCTATAATGTCTCCGGCGAATACGCCGCCGCCAAATTGCTCGCACGCGAGGGATTTGCCGACGAGGGCCTGCTGGTCATCGAAAACCTTACCGCGATATTCCGCGCTGGGGCGCAGGTCATCCTAACCTATCATCTCCGCGAAATTCTCCAGAACGGGTGGCGATGATGGTGACTGAAAAGACAACGATATCGGCTGAATTGTTCGCCCGGGCGGAGACGGTTCTGCCCGGCGGAGTCAGCTCGCCGGTGCGCGCCTTTCGCGCCGTCGGGGGCACCCCACGATTTATTCATTCGGGAGCCGGTTGCCGGATGACCGACGAGGACGGCAACGAATATCTTGATTTTTGTTCATCCTGGGGGCCGCTGATTCTCGGCCACGCCCATCCGGAAATTGTCCGCACCGTCCAGGAAGCGATTTCACGCGGAATGACCTTCGGGACGGCCACGCGCACCGAGGTCGAACTGGCCGAAAAAGTCTGCGACTGGGTTGGCCCCGTCGATAAGGTCCGCTTTGTTTCCTCGGGAACCGAGGCGGTCATGTCGGCGATCCGGCTGGCGCGCGCGTTCACCGGCCGCGACAAAATCATCAAATTCGACGGGTGCTATCACGGTCATGCCGATCACCTGCTGGTCAAGGCCGGTTCGGGTCTGGCGACTTTCGGGACGCCGTCCTCGGCAGGTGTCCCGGATGATTTTTCTCGTCATACGATTGTCCTGCCGCTCGATGACGAATCCGCCGTCGAACAGGCGCTGGAGAATAACAAAGATCAGCTCGCCGCAATTATCATCGAGCCGATTCCGGCCAACAACGGCTTGCTGTTGCAACGCCCGGAATATTTGCAATTCCTCCGCCGGATAACGTCACGCTACCAGACCTTACTTATTTTCGATGAGGTCATCTCCGGTTTTCGTGTCGGCCGGGGTGGGGCGGCTGAGATGTACGGCATTGAGCCGGACCTGATGACCTTCGGCAAGGTGATTGGCGGCGGGATGCCGGTGGGCGCATTCGGCGGCCGCGGCGAAATCATGGATATTGTCTCGCCGTTAGGCCCGGCATACCAGGCCGGTACGCTCTCGGGAAATCCGGTGGCGATGGCCGCCGGACTGGCGACACTCGACATCCTCGAAAAGTCCGACGCCTATGCCGTGCTTGAATCGCGCGGGAAATTCTTGGTCGATTCACTTCGTGGACATTTCGATTTTGCCAAACACAAGGTCGAAATCCAGCGGATCGGTTCGATATTCTGGCTGTCGCTTGACGAGGGGTCTGTGCCGCGGCGCGCTGACGCGATCACGGCCAAAGGCATCGACCGCTACACGGCGCTGTTTAACAAACTGATCAATCGTGGGGTTTATATTGCGCCGTCGGGGTATGAAGTCGGATTTATCTCGCTGGCCCATAGTGAGGATGATCTTAATTCGGCCGCCAAGATTATGGGTCAGGCGTTGACCGAGGTATTTGCTTCGTACAACAGACCCCGGTGCAGGTCAATTCCTGCCGTGCACCGGAGATGCATAGAAGCGCGAATCCAATTTGCTTTTCGTCCCCTTGGCTCCCCGGTCGCGATTAATAATGGGCGCACGGCGATTCATACGGGCGCGGCTTGCCGCGCCCGTACGGCATGGACGAACTTTTGGCCGCCCGGCGAAACTCCCAATTCAGTCCGGTGTATCATTTCTCAACCAAATGACCTTGACAGTCGGCCCGAAACTGTACTGCTTGCCCCTGATGCAAAGGGGGGGAAGATGATTTCCAAAAAACACCTGCTGTTACAGATATATCTCTACTTGATTTGCCTGGTGGCTGTCGTGACGTCGATTGTCCTGCTCGGCAACGGACTCTGGGGGTTGGTCCGGGTGGCGGCGCCGCAGTTGACTATCAGCGAAAATGAATATAAATCGGTCGCGTCGTTTGAATACTACCGGCGCTCCGGTTTGCCGCAAAAGACAATTAGAGCCCCTAAAATACCGTCGGATTCATTGGGGGTTGATTTAGCTGAAAATGAAGCGGCTCTGCGCAAATACTGGGAGGAAGAGCGACAATTGATCCTTGACGGTGAGCGACGCGGCGGGCTGCGTGAATTTGTCCGGATGTGGGTCTGGCTGATCGTGGTCGCCCCCATCTATCTGTTTCATTGGCGCGCGGTGCGGCGGTTGCGGGACGAGGAGTCATCAGCGCCCAAAGAATGACCGTTTCAGGTTGGCGGTAATCCTCCGATCTAAAGCGTTAGAGGTGCAGTAAAATGGATGCGATCAAGAAAACCGCCGTGGCTGTCAGTGTCGTCATCATCCTGCCGGTTTACCTGGGGGTGCGGGTATGTATGCTGCTGTTTGGCAGCGAGCGGGCGTTCGGCTCGGCGGGCACGATGCTCTCACTCGTGCCCGGGATTATCGGCGATTTTCTGCGCAAGGCGTATTACCTGTTGCTGCTCGACGGTTTTTCCACTAGCGCGGGCCTGGGGTTTGGCTCGTTTTTTTCGCATCGCCGGGCGTCGATGGGCCCCGGCTCATCCTGCGGCGCATACTGCATTCTCGGCACCTGCCAAATCGGCGCGGGGGTCCTGCTGGGTTCCAACGTCCATCTCCTTTCGGGGAAGGGCCAACACTCCTATGACGCCGACGGCAAACTGATCGACGGTTCATATGAATCGATTGCGATCGGTGATAACACCTGGATCGGCAACGGGGCGATCATCATGGCGCCGGTTGGTAATAACTGCATCGTCGGCGCGGGGAGCGTGGTCACGCAGGCAATTCCCGACAACTCGATCGTGGTGGGCAACCCGGGCCGGGTCGTCAAGACTCGCGAGGCATGATGCGCATACTTGTCCTGGACGAAGAATTCCCCCACCCGCAAAACACCGGGAAACGCATCCGCAGTTTTCATCTACTCCGGCGGCTAGCGGCACGGCACGAGTTACACTATCTGGCCTATGGCCGAGCTGGGTCGGACGGTCATCGTGCACTTACCGAAGCCGATATGCATCCCCGGGCGGTGACACCGCAAATGCCGCCAAAATCCGGGCCGGTGTTTTATCTCCACCTGCTGGCGAACCTGTTTTCCAGTAAGCCGTATATTGTTACGAGTCACTTTTCGCAGCTTTTCCGGCGGGAATTGGAACGGGCGGTGCACGAAATCAAACCGGAGTTGATCATCTGCGAGTGGACTCCCTACGCTCAGTATGTCAATAACCTCAACGGCATCAAAACGCTCGTCGTAGCCCATAATATCGAGTCGGATATCTGGCGGCGGTATGCCGAGTTTGAATCATCACTTTTCAAACGCTGGTACATCAATCGTCAACTGCCCAAGGTGACGGCATTCGAGCGCATGGCTTTCGATCTGGCCGACGGGATTACCGTGGTCAGTCCCGGTGATGGTGAAGCCGCCGCCAAACTCTCGCCAAACTCAGATATTTGCGTGGTAGAGAACGGGGTGGATCTCGATTATTTCGCCGTTGCCGGTCCGACCAGCAGCCATAAAATCGTCTTCACCGGTTCGATGGATTGGCGGCCGAATCAGGATGCGGCGACGCACTTTGTCTATGATATTTTCCCGCTCCTGCAAAAATCATGTCCCGATGTCGAGACCGTTTTTGTCGGCCGTAATCCGCCGGAAGAAATTCGCTCCCTTGCCGCCAACCCGGGAATTACCGTCACCGGCACCGTTGACGACGTTAGGCCGTTCCTGCGTCAGGCGGCAGTTTGCATCGTGCCGTTGCGGATCGGTGGCGGGTCACGCCTTAAAATCCTTGAAGCGATGGCAATCGGGCGGCCGGTGGTTTCCACCCCGGTTGGCGCGGAAGGACTGACAGTCGAGAACGACAAACACCTTCTGCTGGCCGCGGAACCACAGTTATTTGCAGCCCGGGTGCAGCAACTGTTTGACCATGACGATCTCCGTGAGCGGCTGGCCCGCTCAGGTCGCCGCCTCGTCGAAGAACGATATGGTTGGGACACTCTCGCCCACCGGCTCGATCAATTTTGCAATAAACTACGGGAAAAGTAGCTCTCTCCGCCCTTTGACCCATCTCCTCCAATTCTCCGGATTGCTTTTGACGCACCGCAAAAATATGGGGTAAATCCCACAAATGGCCGCAATTCCCTATCTGACACGGCAGTCATCAGCCTGTCTGTCGCCGCCCGCTTCCCATTCTCGCGTAACTAACAGAGTAGGAGGAGAATACTTAGGACTTTTCCGGAAATTCCCACGCAAGGCGGGCAGGCCAGTTGCTTTACCCTGTCGTGAGGGGCAGCAGTGCCCCGCATGAAAAGACTTTTGTGAGGATCAAAGGAGCCGACAATGCGACCGCAGAATACAAATGAGCGCGGAATAACGATAACTGAATTGATGATCGTGGTGGTCACGATCGGGATTATGGCGGCAATGGCCGTGCCGCGTTTCATGGATTACATCCCCAACTTGAAATCGAAGGCGGCAGTCAGGGAAGTTGTCTCGGCATTGCGGTCGGCGCGCTCGGCGGCCATTGCGGAGAAAAAGCCCCACGGCGTCTATTTCGATTATGACGACGGCCTATACCACACATTTATCGATACATTGAACGTGGCCGACCAGGTCTGGGAACAAGAGGATGAGCAATTACTCACCAAAGAAATCCCGGCTGGCGTGGAGATGGGGTACACCACGTTTAATAATAATGTGGTCATCTTCAGCTCCGATGGTTCGGCATCATCTACCGGCGAAGCTGCGTTCAGTGTCCCGGAAACCGGTCGGATGTTCCGCGTAACGGTATTAGCCGGGACGGGTAAAATTAAGATGGAAGAAATCCATGAGGGATAGGCCAAGCTGAGCTTAGGTACGGTTGTCTCCCCGACCGGCCCGAACGCGCAGACACTGTACTGCGCGTTTTTTTGTGTGTTTCCCGGAGGCGGTGAGCGTATCACTTGTTGCATCGGTATCTCCCGCAGGCCTCCTCGCGGCCTTAATGAGTGATGTGCGTCCGATCGAATAACGGCAAAACCGCTGGCGGGAGGCAGACTGGTTAACTATTATTGAGCCGTGAACAGCGAGAGTTTAATTGGCTTTGCCAACAACGGTGGGTGGAGATGACAGTAGATTCATCTCAGGGCAACCATGATCGGCAGGACCCGCCCGGGGCCTGGATGCGAGTCGAATCGCTGGCTTCGGGTGAGTTGGTTATCGGGGCATATTCCGCGGAATTCTCTCGGCAATTCAAATTGGGCGACAACGATCTGACCGGCGCCAAACTCTGCACAATATTTGATCTGATCAAACCACAGGCAGTCACCCGGCGGGCCTGCCATATTGCCGGTTATGGGGGGGAGGCGCTGTTCTCCAAGTGCCGGTATAAACAAGATGATGTTGAACTTTGGTTTTCCTTGTCGATGCAGGCCGTTGACGACGGTGCACTCATCCTGACTTTCGGTAAGATTCAATCCGGCCCGACGAGTGATTACGACAATCCCGCCTGGCTCACGGCGTTGGACGGCTTTCCCTGGTGTGTGCAAACATTCGATCGGACAGGCATATCCCGCGAGGTAAACGGCCTGTTCGAACGAGCTGCCGGGTTAACCCAGGATGATTTGAAGGAGTATAACATACTCTACGATCCGGCCTACCGCCGGGAAGACCTCGCCGGTTTGATCGACCGGCTCTTTGAGGGTGAAACGATTCGTTTCGACATGCTGGCCGGCCATGCGGCCCGGTATCCGCTGACGGTCCTGCCCAAATCACGGCGTCGCCTGTATCCGGCCTGGGGTTTCCCGATAGTCGGCGTCACCGGTGAGGTTATTGGGGCGGCGATGATATATGAGGATACGGGGGGAGCAAAAAGTCCGGCTGATTACCTCGATGATGAACGAAAATTCGCGGCTGAGATTATCGATACCGCCGATGCGCTGATCGTCTGTCTCGATGTCGAAGGTCGGGTGACGTTATTTAATCCGAAGTGTGAAGAAACCACCGGCTGGAAACGTGAAGAAGTCCTCGGGGCGTTGTTTTATGATATTTTAATCCCTCCGCGCTACGTTGAGAAAATTCGCGCCGGGTTCAAGAACCTGGCACAAGGGGGAGAGGAGTATGTTCGTTTTGAAAACCCCTGGTTGACCCGTGACGGCAAAGAACGGATGATTTCGTGGCATCATTCCCTCCACCGTGGGCCGGACGGACAAGTCGACCGGATCACATCGGTTGGGATCGATATCACCGAAAAACTCCGGGTCGAAAATGAACTGCGCGAATCGAGCGAACGCTATCGTTCGGTCACTGAAAATGCCCTCACCGGGATTTTTATCTACCAGGATGACCGAATGATCTACTGCAACAATACGCTGGAAGGGATTCTTGGCCTGACCCGCGACCGGATCATCGGCCGGACGGTGTGGGATTTTGCCCATCCGGACGACCGGGTGATGATCCGCGACCGCGCCAAGCGGCGGCAACGCGGCGACCCCGACCTTCCGACGCATTACTCATTCCGGATTATAAATGCTGCCGGTGAGACGCGCTGGTTGGAAATGACCGTGGCCCAAATGGATTACAATGGGCAGGCGGCGATCCTCGGCAATGTAGTCGATATCACCGAAAAGCGTCAGGCCGAAAGCGAACGCGACGCCCTGCGGGAACGACTGGCCCAGACGCAGAAGATGGAGGCCCTGGCGACATTGGTCGGCGGGATCGCCCACGATTTCAATAATCTCCTGGTCGGTATGATGGCCGGGACCTCTGACGTACTCGCACAAACCGAACCTGATGATCCGAGGTTCAAACCATTGGGCGAGGTTCTGCAGATTTCACGGCGGGCCAAGGACCTGGTTTCGCAGTTACTCACGGTCGGCCGGCGCGGTCCGCTGGAGATGGTGCCGTTGGAGATCAACCACGCGGTCAATGATGCGGTGCGTTTTGTCCGCTCGACCCTTGGCCCGCAGATCGATTTGCAGGTCGTACCGGCCGAGGATGCCGGTGTCGTCCTCGGTGACCGCAATCAACTCTGGCAGGCCCTGACAAACCTTTGTCTCAATGCGCGCGACGCCATGCCCCATGGGGGTACGCTGGAGATTGCCACGCGGGTTGTCCGCGACGACACGGTTGAAATTTATGTCAGCGATACCGGTAAAGGTATTCCCCGCGAGATCAGGGGCCGCATTTTTGAACCATTCTTTACCACCAAAGAGCGCGGTATGGGAACCGGGTTGGGCCTGGCCGTCGTCTATGGTGCGATTAAAAATCACGGCGGCACAATTGAAGTGCATGACCGTCCCGGCGGTGGAACAATATTCTGCATTAGACTCGGCCGGATTGCCGACAAAACCGACGAGCCCGCCACCCCCGCGAAGGTGGCAAACTCGACCTCGAACCACACAATATTGATTGTCGATGACGAGGACGGTGTCCGGCATGTGCTCGGCCGAATTCTCGGCCGTGAAGGGCACGAGGTGAAAACCGCCCGCGATGCCGAGGAAACCATGGCCCGGATCAAGGCCGATGGTTCATCGATCGATCTGGTTATTCTCGATTTGGAATTACCGGGGAAGAGTGGTGTGGAAATATTCCCGCAAATCAAAAAAGCCCAGCCGAACCTTAAGGTTCTGCTCTCGTCGGGTCAACCGCTGGGGCCGGCGGCCGAAAAACTCCTCGACCAGGGTGCAGTTGGTTTCCTGCAAAAGCCCTACGATCTCTGGGAGCTTCGCAACGCTATCCGAAACGCTGTCTCCGCTAATTGACGAACTTGACTATGCCCCAATAAGATAAAGCGGGAGGGCCTTTTCAGCCCCCCCGCCCATCTGGTAACCACCTGTTACAGAGAGGAGGAACAACGAGTCTTCACATAATCCTATACTTTAAACGGCCCGCATTACCAATTGTGTTTATTACGTATGCAAATCCCAGGCCGCGACTTATGAATCAGGTAAAGTATCGGCCGAGGCATGGTGTACTTCCGGTAAGCCGAAGGATGGTAACAAAAAACCGACAGCCCGCCTTTGCCCCTTTGGGCCGCCGCATTCCAAAAGGGTGTCTCCGAGACCGGCTTTTACGGTATTACGTGCGTATTTTCCATACTCCTGTGCCGTTTATGCACAGCACACGCTATTGATCCGGCAATTTGCAGACGAGGGATTAACACCGAGTTACGGACTATTTTTGCCCCGCAGCCGGTTTGAAGCCCCAACCCAATTTATCCCGCAACAATTTATAATAGGAATTCTTGGAAAATCGGATCAAACGCGCGTCGATTGGTGCTCGGTTGATAACGACCGATTCCTGGTGTTGCAGGGTACACGCTACCTGGCCGTCGATTGTCACCGAAGCAACCCGTTTTGAGGCCATCACAATTTGCAGCTGGTCTTCCGCGGAGAAGACCATCGGCCGCTGAGCCAGCGTATGCGGCGCAATCGGTGAAACAATAATCGCTTCCAGACTGGGATGAATGATCGGCCCGCCAACCGCCATTGAATAGGCCGTCGACCCGGTCGGCGTGGCCACGATCAGACCGTCGCCGGCATAGGAGGACACGAATTCGTCGTTGACGTACAAATCAAGCTGGATTACACGGACGATGCTGCCTTTGTCAATGACAACATCGTTGAATGCGGGCATCGGTTCGGCAAGACAGTCACCCTTGACAATCGGGAAGAGCAGCATCCGGGTCTCGATGGTATAGTCACCCTTTTTGATTCGGTCGAGTGTTTTTTCGAGATTATCGGGGCCAAGTTCGGCCAGAAAGCCCAACGAGCCGAGGTTGATCCCCAACACCGGGATTTCCAGCGGCGAGGCCGAGCGCACTGCCGAGAGAATTGTCCCGTCGCCGCCAAAGGCAATGACGATATCCACTTTCTTCTGCAACTTTTCCCGGGCGATTGTTACCGGTCCGGAGTTCGGATCATCGGAGAGTCCCTCGGTGAAAACCACCGGCCACTTATTCGGTTCAGCCCACCGGTGGACCCGGTCGATTGCTTCCTGGGCGTCGGGCCGCCGATGATTGGCGATGATCCCGATGCGTTTGATCTCAGTCATCTTCTTTCCCTTTTTCGTCCTATCTATCCCGGGTCACAATATAATCGGCGAGGGCGCAAAAGAGGTCACGTTTTTGCGGAATATCGGCGATCGCCAACCTGGCCCGGTCGGCCAGTTCGGCGGCCAGTCGTCTTGACTCGTCCAAGCCAACCGCCGCCGGGTAGGTCGCTTTTGACTGCTCACGGTCGGATCCAGCCGGTTTTCCCAATTGTTCGGTCGAGCCGATTTCATCGAGGATATCGTCGACAATCTGTAAGGCCAGGCCGATCTCCTTACCATACGTCGTCAAACCTTCGAGGTCTTTCTCGGTGCCGCCGCCGATAAGTCCGCCAATCCGCACACTGGCCGTGATCAAAGAGGCGGTCTTGCGCAGGTGGATGTTTCGGACTTCGTTCACGCCGACGTCGGTCTGCCCCTCCGCCAGCAGATCGTCCATCTGCCCGCCCAAAATCCCCTCGGTGCCGATATAGTAGGCCACCTCGGCTACAGCGCGCGCTCCGGCGTCTTCGGCCAAAATTTGAAAAGCCAGCGCATGCAGCGCATCACCCGCCAGCACGGCGGTTGCCTCGTCGAATTGTTTGTGGACGGTCAACCGGCCGCGACGGTAATCGTCATTATCCATACAGGGGAGATCGTCGTGGATCAGCGAATAGGTATGGATCAGCTCGATGGCCGCAGCAGCGGGCAACGCGGCCTGAGTTTTGCCCCCAACCGCCTCACAGGCCAACATCACCAGTGTCGGCCGCAGTCGTTTCCCGCCGCCAAGAACCGCGTAACGCATCGCCTTGACCAGTCGTTCGTCGGGGCCCTGCGGGCTGCGCAGACGGCGGTCGATTTCGGCATCGACGTGGGTCTGGCATCGCCGCAAAAAGGTTTTCAATTCGCCGGTAGGGGCCGCGTCGATTGCGCTATTCATCGTCAGTTTCCAGCGGTATGGCGGCCAATTTGCCGAGGCCGTCTTTGCTCAGTTTTTCAATTTTCTTTTCTGCCTCGTTCAATTTGGCCGAACAAAATTTAGCCAGTTCGACACCCTCTTCAAATAATATAAACGATTCTTCCAGCGGGACCTCACCCTGGTCAAGTTGATTGACAATAGACTCAAGGCGGTCGACCGCCTCGGCAAAACTCATTCTCTTTTTGGGGGCCATCAGGTCACCTGCTCGTTGATTGTTTCTTCGCGTACCGACGGCATAATTTCCTCTACCGTCGAGAGCAATTCACCGTCGGCAAGTACCGTCTTGATTTTCGTGCCGGGTTTTACATCGCCGCTATTGGTGATGATCCGCTCACCGGGATATGTACGAGTCATCGAATATCCCCGTTGCAGTACCCGGGCAGGGGAAAGGGCGGTCAATTGGGCCGTCAATCGGTCGACTCGGCCACGCCGGTTTGAGGCCATCGCGCGTATCCCGTTATATAGCCGCCGTTCAAAGTCATCGATTTCCTGCGCCTTCTGAAAAACAACATCAGCGATCCGTCTCAATCCATAATGAGTCGTGAACCCGCGCACGACTTCTCGATAACGCCGCACCTGCTCGGACATCCGCACTGACATCGTCTTTACCGCCCGGGCGATTCCGGCCCGCACCTGGGCCGCGTCAGGCACAACCGCCTCGGCAGCAGCGGTCGGCGTGGGTGCGCGTAGATCGGCAACAAAATCACAGATGGAAAAATCAACCTCATGTCCGACGGCGGAAACCACCGGTACGTCTGAATTATATACCGCCCGCGCAACGATTTCTTCATTGAACGGCCAGAGGTCTTCCAGCGAGCCACCACCCCGGCCGACGATCAAAACATCCGCTTTGCCCCAGCGGTTGAAATCCTCGATTGCCGCAGCAATTTGTTCTGCCGCCCCGGCACCCTGCACCGCCACCGGCGCCAGCACAATGCGGACGGCGGGCCAACGGCGTTGCAGCGTGACAATGATATCGCGTACCGCGGCGCCGGTCGGCGAGGTAACCACACCGACTGTTTCCGGATACCGCGGCAGTGCCTGTTTGATATCCTCAGCAAACAAACCCTCGGCGGCCAGCTTCTCTTTTAATTTGCGAAAGGCGATTTCCAAGTGGCCCACGCCAAGCGGGACGATCCGATTTGCCCGTAATTGATACGCACCCTGTTTTTCATAGACGGTAACATCACCGAAGACCCGGACCTTGACCCCGTCTTCCGGTTCGAACTGAAGATACGCAGCGGTGCCTCGCCACATCACGCAACGCAGCGAGGCGTTGGTATCCTTGATTGAAAAATACAGATGTCCGGAAGTGTGCCGTTTGAAATTCGAGATTTCACCTTCAACCCAGAGACTCGAATATTCATTCTCCAGCGAGAGTTTAATCTCCCGCGTGAGTTCCGTCACCGAAAGGATTTTATCTTCAATCAGCGCCATTCCAACCTCTGCGCAAAGGGTACACCGGGCATCCCGCCAAATCAAATCATTTCCTGATTGCGTAAATCACTTGACACCTGCTCGGGAGGCGTTACTTTTGTGCTGTCTTCTCCGTCAGGACAGCAATATCGGGGAAGAGCGGATCGGGAAGGCTGTCTGATGTCGTCTTGTTGTAGATTATTCGTTATTCTTGCTTGTGTCGCGGCCTTGGCGTCCTGCGGCGATAAATCCGCCGGACCGGACGATCAAATCAAAGTTATCCTTTACGACCGTGAACCGGACTGGTCGCCGGACGGTCAATGGATTGCCTATGCCTCAAAAGGCGACGGCACTCCTCGGGTGCCCAGTGGTCTATATACGGTCGGCGTTGCCAACAAGAAAAGATACCAACTGGTCGACGATGGTCGAAGCAATGACTTGCACAGTCCCCGCTGGAGTCCGGACGGCGACTGGATCGTCATGTCGATCCGGGGCGATATCTACAAAGTCCGGGGCGTGGGCCGGGACCTGACCCGCCTGACCACCGGCGGCGGTCATCACAATCCGGGTTGGTCTCCGGATGGTGAGCGGATCATATTCGACTATGCCGGTGATGTATATTCGATGAATGCTGACGGCGACTCTCTTACGCTGGTTGTTGCTGAGGCCGAGTCGCCCGACTGGTTTCCCGATGGCAAACATCTGGCAGTGCTGATGCCCGATGATTTGAACAATCTCCAGGTTGCGTGCTATTCGCTGTCGGATGGATCGGTCGAATTTCTGACCAGCCAATCGGCCGACACAAAGGAAATATTGCGTGTCTCGCCTGACGGCACCCGAATACTCTATACTGTCGAAATACCGAATGTCCAGCCGTCATTGTGGGTGGTCGATGTGGCCTCGCATGCTTTTGAGACGATTACCGGTAGCGAGGGGTATTCCGGAACCTGGTCGCCGGAGGGATGCCGTATTGCCTACAATTATCCGGTAAACGGCGCGATTTATGTGCGCAATCTCAAGGGTAATACCCGTTATCAGATCACCCCCGGTTTGGCAATACATTCCCCCGAATGGGATTCGCTTCTTATTGAGATCGACGACGATTTCATTCCGTAATCTTATCGCGTTCGCTATTAATTGGCAAGAGAGGGTGGGCACCGTCCACTGTTGTTGTGTAAATATCTCAAATGCGTTTGTAAACCCTCCACCGGCGGGCAGGCCGTCTTCACGGGAATAACGGATTTTCGATTCCTGCCACCACACCCCAGAGAGATGGGGCACCCAATCTCCGATGCAATAAAAAGCCCCGCCTCTGTCGAGGCGGGGCCGTAATGCTCGATTCGATTCCCGCTTACTTCATCAGCGTCATTTTGCGGGTCTTGGTGAACTCATCGGTCATCAGCCGATAGAAATATACACCGGAGGCAACCTTGTCGCTATTCCAGGTCGCCTGGTGGTTTCCGGCGGACATCCACTCATCTTTCAATGTGGTTACCCGCTGCCCGAGGATGTTGTAGACATCCAGGCGGACCTGTGCGTCATTCGGCAGGCCGAACGAAATAACCGTCGAAGCGTTAAACGGGTTCGGATAGTTCTGGCTCAGCGACCAGTCGGTCGGTATCGGAGCCGCGCTGGTCAACGGAATAGTGTAACCGTTGAACTCCGGAACGAGTTCCTTGACTTCAATCATGCCGTCAGCGCCGACATCGTTGTAAATAAAGCTCAGCGAGTGGCTCGGATTCTTGAATGTAGTCGGCGACAGGGTGATTTCGTTGACATCTTCACCGACCTCGAAAGTCATCTGGGCTAACGGGCCCTCGCCACTCTCCAACTCCGGCTGGTCAGGATTATACGCCATCCACAACAGTCCGATAATCACAGTCTTGTTCTCGTTGTCGATGTTGGCGACACGGACATCAAAATAGTGGGCACGGCCCTCGTCAAATTTGACATCCAGCAGGTCGATATTATCCCCAACTTCCGCGAACTGTAAGGGAATATCAATCGCGGCGAGATTTTTATCGTTGGTGATATTCAACGGAACGGTCACTGTGCGGACATTCGGATTCATCTTCGAGAGACCGGTAGTCGGTGTCCCGAAACTGAGCGCATCTTTGGCGCTCGCACCGGCGGCGACCAATACAACCATCGCAACCGCCAGTGTCAGATACTTTACCCAACGCGTCATTCATCCACCCCCATGGTAGATATTAGTTAAAAAACTATTCCCGAGTCATTTTGTCCTTTTCACCCGGGTGTTTCCCTGCGGTGACAGGCCTGAAAAGCGGGTGAGAGGACCTGACTTCACTCTGGTACTGTTTGGGCCGATTAATGCTTACCCCTATAAAAGAACGGAGCAACGGCCGTTTTGTCAACAAAAAACTCTTACAAGCTATCGCGTTTTTCCGATACGCGCCCTCCTGTGGTATGCGTGAAAGACCGTCCCTGGTCATAGTTTGCGGGAGATGTGGAAGAAACTCAAGACCGCTGTATGGCGCGGATACAGCCCATACCGACCCTGCTTTCAGCCGCACAAGCGTCGCAAATATTCCGGCCAATCCCAACATCACCCTCCCCAAATCGTGCTGCAATGCTGTATGCGCAAGCTGCTTCCCCAAAAGTTGTTACCTGATACAATGCCAGGGGTTCCAATGTTTTTGAAAAAAAATCGTTGACCTTCAACAAATTGCTTGAATCAAACAACCTATCATGTTGGGTTGCAATATATTGCATTATTCATTGGGTTAACGGCTATAATCGCCTCCCATTCAGCGTAGTGTCCCAATTCTATCTCTCTTTTGTGATTCCGACGAATCATCACTCAATTTGTTAGTCCGTTTTTGTGGTTTTTCTTTCTGGGCGAACAAATTCTTGATTCGGAAGCGAGGCGGAAGTATGTTTCCTGCAATGTTTAAACCAAACTACATTCCCGCTCCCAACATGCTACACGGTGGGGAGAGATTTATTCCCCCATTTGAGCGATGGGTAATCCTGAAACCAAGCGAATAATCGACATCTGCTAAGGAGGGGCTGTGTCACCACCGGAAAATCAGGTAAACAACAAATTTGAACCGGTTATCAAAGCAAGCCAGACAATTCCGGAAGTGACGGCGAAGGCCATCGTCCTCGGGGTGATAATCTCGGTGGTCTTCGGCGTGGCCAACGCCTATCTCGGCCTTAAAGTCGGGATGACTGTTTCGGCGTCGATCCCGGCGGCGGTTATCTCGATGGCTGTACTGCGGACCTTGTTCCGCAAAGTGACCGTGCTGGAAAATAACATGGTCCAGACGATCGGGTCGGCCGGCGAATCGCTGGCGGCAGGGGTTATTTTCACGATACCGGCATTTCTAATCTGGCAGGGGACAATTCCGGGGTTCGATTACCAGATTACCTCCTGGCAGATTGTCGGGCTTTCTTTGCTGGGTGGGTCGCTTGGGATCCTTTTGATGATCCCCTTGCGTAAATACCTGGTTGAAAAAGAGCACGGCAAGCTGGCCTTTCCCGAGGGCACGGCCTGCGCCGAGATTATTATCGCCGGTGATGAGGGCGGTGGCAAGGCGCGCAATGTGTTTATCGGGATGGGCCTCGGTGCAATTTATAAAATCCTGATGGATACCGGCCGGGTCTGGCCGGAAAATGTCGACTACGAGCTTCCCGGCCTGTTCAAAGGCGGCACGTTCGGGGTCGACGCTACCCCGGCATTATTGGGAGTCGGCTATATTATCGGACCACGGATCGCCGCGCTGATGATGG
>JAJRUJ010000024.1 GCA_024277855.1 Candidatus Zixiibacteriota bacterium | reverse complement strand
TCAGGATATCGGCAAGCTGATCGCCATGTTTTTTATTCTGGCCGGGGCCGGCTTGATGACGATCGGCGCCCTGTTTAACCTCGAATTTGCCACGACGGCGGGAAATTGGGTTCGTGACCTGTTTCGGCTGACCCAATCATAAAAAAACGATGAAACGCCAGGTCCCATTACTGATCACCTTCACTGTCGGCACCGTGCTGATTGTTGCCGCCTTTATTCCGCACGATCCATTCGGGCGGCTGGGCGAAAATTTCAGCATGTATTTCGATATTATCGCGGTGTTTGCCTTTTTCCTCGGCGGCGGTAACCTGGTGCGTATCCATAGCGGGCGCTTCTTCCGCGGATTGAAAATTTATTTTTCCGAAACGAAGAAACTGGGCGGATTCTGGCCGCTGAAATTGCTGGTCGGATTCCCGTTCTATGCCCTGGGCGGGGTCGAGGACCGGCGCGGCAAAGACTGGTTTTTTTCGATGGTCGCGTTGATCGGCTTTTTTGTCGTCCTCTACGCCGGGCTGTTTAAAGTCGGGCATCCGCAGGGCTGGGAGGGCGATATTACCGCCCCCGGCTCGCTGTTCCAGGATTATTTCCAACATGTTTTCACGCCGTTGAAAGCGACGATGTATGCGCTGCTGGCGTTTTTTGTCGCTTCGGCGTCATATCGCGCTTTCCGGGCAAAAAACAAGGAAGCGACGATCCTGCTGATTACGGCGTTTATCATCCTGCTGGGGCGCACCCCCGCCGGGGTATATGCCACCGCCTGGATGCCCGATGCTCTTTCCTTTTTTGAGGTGCCCAACCTGGCCAACTGGATTATGGGAGTACCCAACCTTGCCGGACAGCGCGCGATCATGATTGGGATCGCGCTCGGTGTGATTTCGATGTGCTTGCGGGTGATTTTGGGGATCGAACGGACCTATCTCGGACAGGACAGCGATTAGCGTAATGTCGTTTTTTGATGCCATAAAGAACGTTGACCGGCGGATCATTTTCCTGTGTATTGCGCTGTCGGTAATCATCCCGTTGCTGTTCCATGTGATTTTTCCGGAGAAACTCACGCCGATCGTCGGGAATATTTTCGAGAAAATCGAATCATTGCCGGAGGGCTCGCGGGTGTTGCTTTCGCTGGATTATGACCCGTCCAGCGCACCGGAACAGCAGCCGATGGTCGATGCGATTATTTATCATTGTTGCGTCCGTAACCTGAAACTCTATATCATGGCGCTCTGGGCGCCGGGCCAGAACATCGCCTCGGCAACCATCGAACGGCTGATTAAGGGCAAGTTCCCCGAAAAAGTTTATGGCGAGGATTATGTCCACCTGGGCTACAAGGCGGGGAGCGAAGGCCTGATCAATGTAATCATTACCGATATCAAGAAGATGTATACCACCGACGCCAACGGCACGAAAATCGATGATATCCCGGCAATGCGGGATGTGCGTAACCTGAAGAATATGGACTTGATTGTAGCGTTTGGCGGCGGCAAGCCGGGCTTGAAAGAATGGATCCTCTTCGCCGGCGACCCGGGCAATATCCCGGTGGCGGGCGGGGTAACCGCGGTATCGGCGCCGCTCTTGTACCCCTATTATCCCAACCAGATGCTGGGGATGATGGGCGGGATCAAAGGCGCCGCCGAGTATGAGGCCGAGCTCTCCCGGCGTTATCCGGGCTTTGCCAAAATGCCCCATCCGGGGTTGGAGATGATGGGGCCGCAAGCGGTGGCGCACGTGGTGATTATCTTATTTATCATTTTTGGCAACATCACCTATTTCCTCGAACGCCGACGCGGGAGAAGTGAGAAAGTGGAATTGGGTAAATAAGCCATGTCACGTCGCGCCATTTTATACCTCATTGCTCTGGTAATTCTGATTGCCGCGTTTGTCTTGTCGTCATCGATGCGTGGTTTCTGGATTACCTTCGGCGCGTTCCTGACTCTCTGTATCCTCAGTTTCCTCTACAAGGACAATCCGTTCTATAAATTTGCCGAACATCTGTTTGTCGGGGTCTCGGCCGCCTACTGGATGTGTATGGGGTTCTGGACGACGATGGTTCCCAATCTGATTGGCCGGCTTTATCCCCCGGCGATCAAGCCCTTTCTCCCGTCGATAGCCGACGAGCCGGTCAATTTTTGGTTTTTGATTCCCTTGGTATTGGGAATCATTTTGCTCTTGCGGCTTTCGTCGAAAGTCGGCTGGCTTTCCCGCTGGTCGCTGGCCTTTATCGTCGGCACCACCGCCGGGCTTAATTTTGTGCGCTATCTCCGGTCGGATTTTATCGGCCAAATTTACAACACGGTCAATCCGCTGGTAGTCTTTGCGGCGAACGGCGACTTCCTGTTCCAGGAAACATTTTCGGCAATCGTGGTTTTTCTCGGAGTTTTCTGCGGGATTATCTATTTCTTCTTCTCCAAGGAACACAAAGGCGCCTTCGGTGCTGCCTCGCGGGTCGGGATTTATGTTTTGATGGTGACTTTCGGCGCAGGTTTTGGCTACACGGTGATGGCGCGTATTTCCCTGCTGGTGGGGCGGATGCAGTTTTTATTCGGCGACTGGCTGGGCATGATCAGCTCATAACCGGTCGATAAGTCTTCAGTATTTGCAGTCTCCGTAATTTTTATCAAATGCCGTATCAGTTTGGAGGGAATTGGCGCTTGATTTCCGGTTGTCAGTTCTCGTTGGCTTCGCTATATACGTATCGTAATCGACAGCCCCCGTAGCTCATCTGGATAGAGCATCGGCCTTCTAAGCCGAGGGTAGCTGGTTCGAATCCAGCCGGGGGTATGGCAGAAAACATCTCCTGTCAGATTGTCTGCCTGCTGAATCGACTATTTCAGGCCGCTGTCCCTATTTTCCGGTTGGCATACAGCTTATAAAATCCCGCCCGAACCAGGGCAAAGACCGGCACCATCACAATTTCAAAAATCGGCCACCGTTGATGCCAAAGCTCCCAGCCGATTAAACCCAGCCAGACCAGCCCAACAGTTATCAGCGTCGCCCGATTAGCCAACAGCCAGCAATGGCGTTGAAGTTCGTCCATTTTCAGCGCATCCATCTCATTTTTCATCGGATCCGGCTCCTTTGTCGAGTTTGAAAAGCTCATCGACGCGCATCCCCAGCGTATCGGCCAATCGAAAGGCAAGCAGGGCGGACGGCCCGTACTGCCCTTTCTCGATGGCAAGGATTGTCTGCCGTCGCACCCCAACCCGCTCGGCCAATGCTTGCTGAGTCAGGTCGAGCCGGGCACGGTGTTGTTTAAGATGGTTTCTCAGTATCATATCGGCCCCTTAGTTTTTCGTACCGTACATATAGTACGATAATACGAACAAATTGTTTAGTTTTATTTACGTTGTTTTGTTTTTTTTCTTTACTGACTGGAATTTCGTCCCTCTTGGCGTCAATCAGGCAAAAAAACTGTACATTAATAGTGGCAACCACAGGGGAAAATAAAAAGATGATCACCTACACAGAATCGACAGACGAAATTACCCCCAGGAAGTTGGCGGGGTTTTTCGTCGGTTGGTCAAAGCCGCCGTCGCCGGAAACGCATCTGAACATTTTGCGGCAAAGCACACATGTCATACTGGCTGTCGATGATGAGACAAATCTGGTCGTCGGTTTTATTAATGCGCTCTCCGACGATATCTTAAGCGCTTATATTCCCCTGCTGGAGGTTTTGCCTGATTATCAGAGGCGGGGTATCGGCCGCGAATTAGTCCGGCGGATGCTCACTCGGCTCGGTGAATTATACATGATCGATCTGACTTGTGACCGGATAATGCGGGGTTTTTATGAGGAATTTGGCCTGCAGAGTTATCAGTCGATGATCAAGCGCAACTATGCAAAACAGGCCGGGCAGATTTGATCCCCTCGACCTGTTGCCTGAAGGCCGCCAAATTGTGTATCTATCCTACTGGAAAAACCCGAAGGCCCATTGCCGGGAGAAAATGATGCAGACAATTCGAATGTTATTTGTCGCTTGCCTTGTTTTTGGTGTTGTGCTCCTGTCGAGTGATTCTAACGCCGGAGATTCGATCAAGACCGATCCCAGTAAGAGTGCCCGTAACCTGCTGCGCCGGGCCGATCAGCTTTTTGCGGAGCAGAAATTCGACGAGGCGAGGGAGTTGTACACTCAGGCGGCCGAGGTTGCCGAGATAAGGAAGATGAATTCTGAGTTGACTGAGGCCTACGCCATGATCGCCCGCACTTATCTGACAACCGATAACGAGGCGGCCGGGAAACCCTGGATCGACCGTGCCGGCCGGATTTCATCAATCAAGGAACCGCTGGGTTGGTCTCGATTCCTGGCGGTCGAGGGACGGTTCGAATGGCGGTACGGCCAAAATGTCAAGGCCACCAAAACTTTCAAGTCGATGTTTGAATACTGCAAAAAACATGAGTTGCCGGAGCGTGCGATTGACGCCGCGCGGATGGCCGCAATCACCGGCACACCTGAGCAGCAGGTCGGCTGGGGGAGGCGCGGGATTTCCTATGCCATCAAACAGGGCCTGGACAAGCTGCTTGGCCCGCTTTGGAATAATCTTGGCGCCACCTATGAGGAGCAGGGTAAATACCCCGAGGCGCTTGACGCCTATTTGAAAGCACAAAAATACCATCTGCAATATGGCAATGACATAAACAAATTGGCCGCGGACTGGGCGATTGGCCGGGCCTATCGACTCAACGACAACATCGATGAAGCCGAAAAATGGCTGCGCCCGCTGGCGGCTCGTTCCGACAGTCTGAAAAATGACGAATGGTCGGGCTGGGTTTACAAAGAACTGGGCCATCTCGAGGCGGCCAGGGGGAATTTCTCCGTTGCTTTGGAAAATCTGCGGAAGGCAAAAGACTACCTCGCCGACGCCGGGATGGCCAAGTGGGATGCCGAGGGTTTCGCCGGTCTCGACGAACAAATTAAATTGCTTGAAACAAAAACCGGGGGGAAATGATTAATACTATCGACCTGACGATTTGGCGGGACGGACACCGATGAATTTACGCCGTTTGACGAGGACGATCTTGCTGCCTGTGTTGTCTTCACTCTTTATTGTCTCCGCTGGTCAGGCGGATGAAAGGACAGAATCCGAAATTCCCGGGGTTTACTCGCGATTGTCCCGGGCAGACGGTGATTTGATTTTCACCGATTCGACTGGAGAAGTCTATCCGGAAACCGAGGCACAGGGGCCATATACGCTCGACCAATTACGGGCCAATTTGACCACCACCGGCGATACGCTAAAATTCGACTTCGGCAATGACGAGATTTCCGGAACTCTCTACTATGGTTTGATCCACTCCCCAACCGAAGTCAGGCATGCCTACCCGGTTTTTTACAGTGGAGTGAAAATCGAATCGGGACAGGCGGTCATCCCGGTTAAAACCGCTTTAGACGGTAAGTATGATTTTACCAACTGGGAGAAATCCGGCCGTCTGCGCCTCGGTTATCGTATCGTCAGCGAGGAAGGGACTATCCTTTACGACGGCAAAATTCTCCTTCAGGGCACCGGCCCGTTGGCCGTCGATACTTCAATCGTCGAAGGTCCGTTCGTCAACATGATCACGCCGACCGGCGCGATCATCTCCTTTGAAACGAATTTCCCGTGTATGGCCGGGGTCACCGTTGACGGGAAAACGATCAGCGAGGACGCTCCCGGCCGTCATCATGAAATCCAACTAAGCGGTCTGGCTCCCGATTCAACATTTCCATATTCGGTAAACTACGGGGGCAACAGCGATACGTACTCCCTGCGCACCGCGCCCCACCCCGGTTCGCGTCTGCCGTTTACTTTTGCCTATGCGTCCGATGCCCGCGGCAATAACGGCGGGGGGGAGCGGGATATTTGGGGCACAAACGCCTACATGATGAAACGAATCGGGGTATTGGCGACCCAGCGGCAAGTGCGGTTTCTCCAATTCACCGGGGATCTGATCGACGGATTCACGACCGGGATCGGCGAGATCAACCTGGAATATGCCAATTTCAAGCGGGGAATTGAACCATACGCTCATTATCTTCCCTTTATCATCGGTTGCGGCAACCATGAAAATGTGTTTTATCAATTCACTAATGGAGACTCCAGAGCGCGAGTCGATCGGTTCCCTTTCGCCACCGAATCTTCCGAGGCGGTTTTCGCCGCCAATTTTGTCAATCCCCGTAACGGCCCGGAAAGCGAGGACGGTTCACGCTCTGATCCCGATTCGGTGACCATGGATTTCCCGCCCTATGATGAAACGGTCTTTTACTATATTTACGACAACGTGGCGATGGTCGTGCTCAATACGAATTATTGGTATGCGCCCTCGCGGTTGCGCGGCCAGACCGGCGGGAATATTGTTGGGTACATTATGGACCGGCAGCTCGAGTGGCTTGGGGCCACGCTGGCGCGCCTGGAAAGCGATAATAATATCGACCATGTATTCGTAACGCTGCACCATCCGGTCTTTCCCAACGGCGGGCACGTGCGGGGCGCTATGTGGTATCGCGGCAATAATGATCCCCGGCCGTCTATTGCCGGACAGCCGGTCGAGAAAGGGATCATCGAACGCCGGGACCAGCTACTCGACCTCCTGCTCAATCGTTCGAGCAAAGTCGCAGCCGTCCTTACCGGGGACGAACATAATTATTGCCGGTTACGGATCGACTCGGATATGGTAATCTACCCCGACGACTATCCACGCGCTCGTTTGCAAATCACGCGGCCGCTCTGGCAAATCAACAACGGGGCGGCGGGCGCGCCCTATTATGGGCAGGAATCGGCTCCCTGGTCGGACCATGTCCGTAAATTCTCGACTCAGAATGCCCTTGTTTTGTTCCACGTTGCCGGAGATGCGATCAATGTCGAAGTGATCAATCCGGACACGATGGAGCAAATCGACGCTTTTACGCTGTGAGAATGTGCGGTTTTTCGGTGTCCCCATTCCTGGGCAAATTACCGTGGTTTTTCCCTGACCAATTTGGGTTACTTCTCCGGTAGCCGGGAAACTTTTTTCTGCCACTCACGATTGGTTCGCCGCCGAGCGCCTTTATCCTGTCGCCGGACGCTGATCGGGCAATATCCTCGCTTTGCGCCAATCATTGAAGAGTTAACCGACCGATCTGCGCGCCGCTTGACTTTCCTCGGTAATTTCCGGATTCTTGCAACGATGAACATGGGCGGTCATCGCTTTCTTACCCGGCCTGTTTGCGGGTAAGGGCGGTCCCGTGGTAAAGGGCAAACCGATATGGCCGAAAAAAAATACATTTTCACCATGCTGGGGCTGAACAAATTTTATGGACGGACCCAGGTTTTGAAGGAGATCAATCTCTGTTTTTATCCCGGGGCGAAAATCGGGATCGTCGGCGAAAATGGCTCCGGTAAATCAACGGTATTACGAATCATGGCCGGACTCGATGAGGATTTTCAGGGACAGGCGTTCATCACCGAAGGGTACCGGGCGGGGATTGTCGAGCAGGAGCCCCAACTCGATACGTCGCTTACCGTACGGCAGACACTGGAAACCGCTTTTGGTGATTTGACTGCCATGCTCGAGGAGTATAACACGATTACCGAGCATCTGGCTGACCCGATGTCCGACGACGAAATGCAGGCCGCGATGGACAAAATGGGCAAACTGCAGGATTCACTCGACGCTGCCGACGCCTGGAATCTTGATCATAAATTGGACCAGGCCTCGGACGCGCTTTGTCTGCCCGAGGATGACCGGGTGATTGAAACTCTCAGCGGTGGTGAAAAACGCCGGGTTGCGCTCTGCAAGGCCCTGCTGGAAAAACCCGACCTGCTGTTGTTGGATGAGCCGACCAACCACCTTGACGCCGAGACTGTCGAGTGGCTGGAAGCACAGCTGATCGACTATCCGGGTACGGTAATTATCGTGACCCACGACCGCTATTTCCTGGACCGGATCACCAAGTGGATTTTAGAACTCGAGGGCAGCCGGGGAATCCCCTGGGAGGGTAACTATACCTCCTGGCTCGAACAGAAAGTCGCCAAACTGGCCGCCGCCGAAAAGAAAGACAGCCCGCGCGCTCGCGCGCTCGAACGGGAACTGGCCTGGATCAAAATGAGTAACGCCGACCGGCATGACCTGGCGCGGACCCGGCTGATTGAGTATGAACAATTAGTTGCCCGTGAAAAAGCGGCCGCCAAAAACGATGCAATCCAAATCGCGCCGGGACCGCAATTGGGCGAGCAGGTTGTCAAGTTGGACAATGTCGCGAAGCAATTCGATGACACGGTTTTGTTCACCGACGCGAGTTTTCTCGTTCCGCGTTCGGCGGTGGTCGGTGTAGTCGGCCCAAACGGCACCGGCAAGACCACTCTGTTCAAGTTGCTGGTGGGGCATGATCAGCCGGATACCGGACAGCTCACCATCGGCCAGTCGGTGAAATTTGCCTATATCGAACAGGACCGTGATTCGTTGGTCGGCGAGCATAGCGTGATCGATGAAATCGGTGGCGGCCTGTCCGACATCGTTTTGGGCAAAGAGTCGATCCCTGTCCGTAAATATGCCGCCCGGTTCGGTTTCAAAGGGGCCGCTCAACAAAAGAAAGTCAATGAACTCTCCGGCGGTGAACGCAATCGCTGTAATCTGGCCAAGATTCTAAAAATCGGCGGCAATGTTTTGTTACTCGACGAGCCGACCAACGACCTCGATGTCAATACCCTGCGGATGCTGGAAGAGGCAATCCTCAATTTCACCGGCTGTGTGCTGGTGATCAGCCATGATCGATATTTCCTCGACCGCATCTGTACGCACCTGCTGGTATTTGAAGGCGAGGGCAAGCTCCATTTCTTTGACGGTAATTTTCAGGATTATGAACGGTGGCGGCGGGACCAGTTTGGCGAATCTCTTTTCGAGAACCGGCGCAACCGTTATCGCAAGCTGGTGACCAGTTAGCGTCCGAAAGGCGCATTGAAGCGGGAGGTAGCTGATGGCTAAAGGAAAAGACCGCGGGCATAAAGAGAAGAAAAAACCAAAAAAATCAAAAAAGAAAAAAGATACCAGCGTGATTACGCCGCCGTCTCCGCTAAGACGAGACAATTAATCGCGGTGTTTCACGTCCCTCTCCCTGCGGCCCGCTGCCCCGGAATTGACCTTGGGGATCAATCCACAGGGAGAGGGGCATTCCCCCGTTCTCGCTGTTCGAAAACCCGCAATGGTCTATTGTTGCAAAATTCCGATTTGCTTGTCTCCCAGCGAGATATGAAGCCTGAAATCGGCCACGGCGGCGGCTGATCGACCGGCGTCCCCCGGACGCCTTTCCTGAAAAAGTCAATTTCTTTGGAAATGTGTTCCCGCATGTAACCTACCGCACGGATTTTCCGTATTTTCAATGATAATAAATCGAACCTTGGGGGGGAAAACGTCAAAGGAGCAGCCGTATGCGTCTTACGAATCACCGGTCACAACTTTTCATTATCTTGATTGTCTGTCTATTGGCGCTGACTCTGGTTGCCAGCGCCCTCGCCAAACCCAATACCCTGAATCGCGCAGAGATTCCCGACAAGTACAAATGGGATTTAAGTGATATCTACCCGAATTGGGAAGCATGGGAAGCCGACCTGGGCCGGTTGGAAAAATTGATGGACAGCTATGCTGCGTTGCAAGGCACCTTAAATCAGGGTGCGGCGCAGATTCTCAAAGCGAATAAACTCGGCGACGAATTGGGGATGCTGACCTACAAGGTCTATCGGTATCCGGCGCTTTCCAGCGTCACCGATACGCGCAACAACGAAATTGCCGCCAAACTCCAGCGGGTACAAATCCTCTTTGCCAAATTCAACATTGCCACCGCCTGGTATAATCCGGAGTTGCTGACCATCCCGTGGAAGACGATGAAAGGCTGGCTCGACAATACGCCGGAACTGGCGCCTTACCGTTATGGCATCGAGGACCTCTACCGCCGGCAGGCGCATGTGCTCGATAAGGATAAAGAGCAATTGCTCTCGTATTTCAGCCAGGTCAACGGCGCACCGGGGTCGATCTATCGCGAACTTTCCACTTCGGATATCAAATATGCCACGACCACCCTCTCCGACGGCGAGGAAAAGACCATCACGCCCGGAGAGTACTACAAAATTCTCTCGACCGACCGCAACCAGGATGACCGGGCCAAGGCGTTCGAGAGTTTTTATGGTGTTTTTGCCGCCAACGCCAATACCTATGCGGCGATATATAACGGCATCCTGCAGCGTGACTGGGCCTCCACCCAGGCGCGGAACTATAAATCATGTCTCGAGGCCGCGCTTGACGACGACAATGTTCCTGTCTCGGTCTATGAAAATCTCGTCACCCAGGTCAAAGCCGGTCTGGGCCCGGTCCACCGCTACAACGCGTTGCGCAAAAAAGCGCTTAAGCTGGAAAATTATCACGGCTATGACGGTTCACTGCCTATCGTCAATTTCGACAAGACGTATAAGTATGAAGACGTCAAGCCGTGGGTTATCGAATCGGTCGCGCCGCTGGGCAAAGAATATCAAAAGAAGATGAAGAAGGTCTTGTCCAGCCGCTGGATCGATGTCTATGAAAACGAAGGCAAGCGCAGCGGGGCGTTTTCGGCGGGAGTTTACGGCGTTCATCCATACATGCTGATGAACTACAACGAGACACTCGAAAACGTCTTCACCCTGGCCCACGAAGCCGGTCACACCATGCATACGCTGTTGGCCGACGAAAACCAGCCGTTCGCCACGTCCGACTATAAAATCTTCGTCGCCGAAGTGGCCTCGACGCTCAACGAAGCGCTGTTTCTTGACTATCTCATGGAGCACACCGATGACCCGGTTGAACGCGTCGCCTTGCTGCAGCAGGCGATTGACAATATTATCGGGACATTCTATGTCCAGGTGATGTTTGCCGAATATGAATGGCGGGCGCACCAGATGGTCGAACAGGGCCAGCCGATTACCGCCGATGCTCTCTCGGCCTTGTACACCGAGTTGAAAAACGAACACGACGGCGACGCGGTAATTTTCGACGAGCTGTACGGGGCAACCTGGACCCGCATCTCGCATTTTTACAACTCGCCGTTTTATGTCTACCAATACGCGACCTGCTATGCCTCGTCGGCCAAAATCCATAAGGCAATTACGACCGGCAGCAAGAAAGAGCGCAAGGCGGCGGTCGAGAAATACCTGACTCTCTTAAAGTCCGGCGGCAGTGACTATCCGATGGAATTGCTCAAAAAAGCCGGTGTTGACCTGACCCAGCCGGAAACAATCCAGGCGGTTGTCGATCAATTGGACGATCTCGTCACCAAGTTGGAAAAGGAAATGGCCAGACTCTAAGTGAGTGACTGCTGTTTCAAGCGAAAAATCAGGTTGATTAAAGCCGGGCGAGTAATCGCCCGGCTTTTCTTCTGCAGATATCTTTAAGTTGATCAATCCGCGCAACTTTTCCTGAACAACATAACCTGTGCCAAAACTTGCGATTACAGATGTCGGCTCGACGAGAAAATTGAAACCTCGAGTCCGCCCTCCCCGTATGTTATAGAAAATCGGGAGATCGGAAAGATGAAAAAAATTATTATGCTGGTGGTGATGTCCCTGCTGGTTTGTGCTTCGGCCCAGGCGGAGGACAGGTACCATTCCCGGCGCTGGGATTATAATGACAATAATCGTCACCAAGTTAACGATATCTCCTACGATATCAGTAACGACGGCACACTTTCCATTACCCCTGATCGCGGACGCGGCGAAATCGAGATTACCGCCGATTATGATTTGTATATAGACCACAAACGAATAGAGCTTGACCGCGCCCAGAGAAAACTCGTTCGCAACTACTATCGTCAGAGTTTGGACCTCATCGAGCAAGCCGAGAAGGTTGGACTCCAGGGGGCGAAAATCGGGGTGCAGGGTGCGGCATTGGGTGTCCAGGCAACCAGCGGTGTCCTGCGGGCGCTGTTCACCGACTACGACACCGACGACCTTGAACGAGACCTTGAATATCAGGCCGACCTACTCGAAGAAAAAGCCGGGAAGCTGGAGGACAAGGCCGACGGAATCGGGGAGTTGGCCGGCGAGCTGGAAAAACTGGCCGAAAAAATGAACGATGAAATTCCCGCGATACGGCGAGTCCGCTGGTTTTAGGCGGCAATAACGGTTTCGGCAAGGATGCCGTGACAGCCATCTTTCCTCATTGAACAGGGGAGGCAGGTGGCTGTTTTTAATAAATATTCGTTATCGATCTCCCTTGATCTTCCGACTGATACTGTACTGATTAGCTCACTAACGGAGTGTCTATGAACATCCTGGCCCTCGAACCATTTTATGGCGGTAGTCATCGAGCTTTTCTGGACGGCTGGGCTAAACACAGCCGTCATCACTGGACAATCATCGGCCTGCCGGCGATTAAATGGAAGTGGCGGATGCGGCATGCGCCGCTGACCCTCTCGGCGGAAGTTAATACTCGCATCGCCGCTGGTGAAACCTTTGACCTTCTCTTTTGTTCCGACATGCTCAACTTAGCCGAGTTTGGCGGTTTGGTCGATAGTCGTATCCGACAGTTACCTTCGGTCGTCTATTTCCATGAAAATCAACTGACCTATCCGGTGCGCGACGAGCATGAACGGGATTATCATTTTGCAATGAGTAATATCGTCTCCTCGCAGGCGGCGACACGGCTTTGGTTCAATTCAGACTTCCACCGTCAATCATATGTGCGCGCGGTCGACGATTTCCTCCGGCGAATGCCCGATTATCAACCGAAGGCCCTGCCGGCCCAACTGGCGGCCAAAGCTGAAATTCGCTGGCCGGGGATTGAAGAATTTCCCGCGCGTCCACCGCGAAAACCGGGCCCCCTTCATCTTTTGTGGGCCGCGCGCTGGGAGCATGACAAGAACCCGGCAGATTTTTTTGCCGCCCTCGACATCCTGAAACAACAAGACATCCCCTTTTGGCTTAGTGTGATCGGTGAACAGTTTTCGGAAATTCCGACACCTTTCACCCGGGCGAAGGAAACATTCGCCGACAAGATTGTCCACTGGGGCTACCAGCAGACGCGCGAGGATTATGTCTCGTGTCTATCAGCGGCGGATGTGATTATCTCCACCGCCGATCATGAGTTTTTTGGGCTTAGCGTGGTCGAGGCGATTGCCGCCGGTGTCTACCCGCTTCTCCCGCGACGGTTGTCTTATCCGGAAATACTGGGCAAACAGGCCGCGGCTGATTTTTTTTATGACGGCAGGGTCGATCAGTTGGCCCGGCGACTGGTCGAGCTTTCCACCACAATCGCAGATACGTCCGTCCGGCAGGAATATCTTCGAAGATTGCGGCCCATCGGACAACGATACTGCTGGTTGGCCCTTGCGCCGGCCTACGATGATGCGCTGACCGAGTTGGTCATGTCGGAAAAATCCACTGCCTGAGTCGGTGGACCGGCAGTGCCGAGAGGATCAGCGCAACGAAAACAAATCCGCCGCCGAGCGCACCCCTCGTGGTGAAATGTTCACCACCCAGCGTCCAGGCGAATAAGGCGGCAAAAACCGGTTCGAGGGCAAAAATCAGCGAGACTTGCAACGGCGCGGCGATTTTCTGCGCCAGCATCTGGATGATAAACGCCGACAATGTCGGAAACAAGGCCAGAAAAACGATTATTCCGACGGTTTTGGTTGAACCGATATTGAATGATAGGCCGGCGGCTCCGCCGACTAACAGACTGAACAGCCCAATCAGTAAAAATTGCTGGCAACTGATAATCAAGGGATCATAGCCGGCTTTCATATACTTATCGGAGTACAACAGATGCAGCGCATAGAACATGGCGGTAATCAATGTCAGGCCGTCGCCGAGGTTTACATTTTTCATTCCCCCGGTAAGGATCCATAACCCAACCAGCGAGATTGCCGAAGCGATAACCTCCAGAATTGTCGGTCTGCGTTTGAAAATCAGCCGCAGAAATATCGGCACAAACGCGACGAACATCCCGGTGATAAACCCGGAATTCGAGGCCGTGGTAATGCCCAGTCCGATGGTCTGCGGGACATATAACAACCAGAGCAGGACCGCCAGCCCCGCACCCTGCCGGACATTCTGTAAAATAGGGCGGCCGGTGACCGCCAGATAGCCCAGCAGGAGCAGCCCGGCCAGCAGAAACCGGTAGCCGACCATTATTACCGGATCGACGTCATTCAACGCGTCTTTGACGATAAAAAAGGTCGAACCCCAAATTGCCGCCGCGTAAAACAAACCGATATGGGCCAATACATGGCGAGAACGGGGGATTCCCTGCGCGGTTTTCATCGGAAGAATCTTGCTCCGGCCGATAATTTTTCCCCGGATATCTATTTGATTTTGCCTTGGTTGATCAGGACCTCCACGATGCCTTTTCGCTCCTTGCTTTGTGGATAGTAAATGATCATATCCGAGTAGCCATCGCCGTTCAGGTCCGGACTGGAAAGTCTGCCAAAGGCATCGGCGGTCACCCGGGCTGCCGGCTTCCGGGAAAACAACCGATCGCCTCCTTCGGGATCGCCGAGATAGATCGAAAGTTCATCCTCGGCCGTGGCGAAAACAAAATCCTTATAATTATCGCCATTATAGTCGCCGTCAAGGTCCATTGCCTGGGTGTCCGACTCACCCGACCAGTCGATCTTGAATTTGACTTCCTTGGTGAAGTCCGGCCGCTCGGGATATCGGTGGTTCTCCTGTAGCAGGAAAATATTAAAATTGACCGGAATTTTCCGGGTAATCAGCCAGCGGATGATCGAGGTGATACTGATTTTGTACGACGGCAGGATCAGGTCTTTGCGGCCGTCACCGTTGACATCCCGGATCAACAGTTGTGCCGAGGCGGTACCCTCGGAGATAATCACCTGGTCCGGCGTGGCGCTGTAACCCTCGGGTTTGCCCCAAAAAAGATTCATAACGCCACGGAAATTGGACAGGCCCTGCGAGGTTTGCTTGATCACCACCGCGTCGGCATAACCATCGTTGTCCAGGTCGTTGACGACAGTTTCAATTTCGCCCTTACCTTCTATTTTCTCCTGTTGGGTGCGTACATCGAAAAAGACATTTTGGGCCGCCTGTTCGCTAAAGCGGCCGTCCTCATTGTGACGGTAGACAATCACCCGGTCCTCGGTGACTGTCAGCAAATCTTTCCGACCGTCGGAATCGTAATCGATCAGTCGGATATCGGGGAAGGTAAACTGCGCGCTCAACCCGGCGGTGAAATCGTCCTGGTCCTCCGCTGACACGCGGCTGACCCCGGTATGCAATTCGACCAGAAGCTTGTTTTCCGCCGAAAATGTTCCCTGCCGATCGCGCGAATAAATAGACAGTCCGCGGAAGCCGGGGATGCCGATATCATCGGCACCGTCATCGTTCCAGTCGCGGACAAAATTAATCAGCGGCACCCGACGTCGGGAGGGAAAGACAGTCAACGCTTTGGCCGAAAGCAAGGGGACCGATTCAATCCCGTACGCCCCGGCGGTCAGGGGATAATACCTTACTTCACCGGCGGTGAGATAACAGATTTCTTTGCCGCTGTCCCCGGCCACGTCGCCGATATCCAGCACCGTTGCGGCGGTATCCAACTCCCATGACTGATCGGCCGCCGTGGAAAAACCACCGTCGGCACGTTGCCAGAAAATAGACACCCAGCGCGTCTCGTCCGGGGCGAGGCCTTTACGGTGCAATACCAGTATATCCTTCAGGCCGTCGGCATTGAGATCTTCTGTTTGGATATCCTGTAACTCGTCGGCAACACTCAAACGCGAAAGAACGAATTCACCATCATCCGCCTGAACGCGTGCAGTCAAACCCATCAACAGCACACAGATGATCACGGCCAAAACCCCAATTCGATGATCCGGACTGCTGAGGTTTCTCTGGTTCAATCTATTCACCAATAACTCCCGCGAAACAATTATGATCTCGACGAAATATCAAAATGTTATCTCTTTGCGTTTAATCACCTGAAAGCCAAGCAATAACGACACGGCCATCCAGTCGCCCGCACCCAATAACGTCCGCCAAACCAGTTCGCCCCACTCCAGGGGCAGGGGCAGACCCTTACTCATTGCCACCATCTGGTTTAACGGCAGCGACAGATAGGTCGAAAGCAGGAATGGCCGGAGTTCTGAAAAAACCGCCAGAATGGTCATGAGAAAACCCAGTCCCACACCGGCGGCGATTGCACCGCCCGGATGGTTGACCAGTGCGGCAATGAGCGCCATCACCGCCACCAAGGCCCAGAGCGCCCAAAGGTAGAGGGCCAGACTCAAAATCAACGACCAACTTAAACTGCCCGCCGAGTGGATCAGGTAGTCTTTTTCCATCAAGTCGGTGAAGCCGAAACGAAGGCCGGCCAGCCCAACTATCACGACGACGATCAGTAAAAACAACACACTGACCGCCGCCCCTCCCGAAATGATTTTCCCCGCATACCAGGAACTCCGCGTCAGCGGCCGCACCCAGGTAGATTTGACTGTCCCCAGGGCGAACTCACGCGAGATATGGAAACAAATGGCGATGACCGCAACAAACTGGACAATTGTAGAGGTCCAGTTGATCGTCGATGAGGCGAGATAAAATCCGCTCGGCACACCGATAAATGTCCGGCGCACCGTAAAATCCAGGGCGAAAAAGACGGCAGCCGAAAACGCGAGCACCAGCAACGGGATAATCCACGAGGACCGTCGCCGTCTGAGTTTGAAATACTCAGCGGCAATTATTTTGCGGAGATCACCGATCATGTTCGGCCATCCCCGTCAACCGGAAAAAGACATCTTCCAGCGATTCGCGTTTTTCCACGACTTGCTCAATTACCATGCCGTTCTCGATCAGCAGGCGGTTGATCTTCCCGGAATTTATATTCGGGGAGACAAACCGCAGACGGTTGCCGCCGACCCGTTCAATCTTGGTAATACCCATATCCCGCCGCAGAAGATTGCCGACGGCGTCGGGGTCGGCACAGGTAATTTCGATCCGTCGGTCTCCGGCGGCCAGTTCGGCGGGGGTCCCGTCGGCCACGATCCGCCCCCGGTGGATGATTGTCACCTGGTCGCAGACTTGCTCGACCTCGTCCATCCGATGTGACGAAAGCATTACCGTGCGGCCTTGTTCGTGGGCCATTTTCGGGAGCAGACGCCGAATATCGGCAATCCCACCCGGGTCGAGTCCGTTGGTCGGTTCATCAAGTAAGACCAACTGCGGGTCAGAGAGCAACGCGGCGGCCAGTCCCAGCCGTTGTTTCATTCCCCAGGAATATCCGCCCACTTTCCGGTGTGCTGTGTCGGTCAAGCCGACTAAACTCAACAAATCCGAAATCTTGGAGAGATCCTCGTGCCCCAGCCAGCGGGAGATGACCTGGAGGTTTTCCTGTCCACTCAGGTATGGATAAAAAGCCGGCGAGTCGAACAGGACGCCGACTTTGGCGGCGGCGGTACGCGGGTTTTCCTGGACGTCAATCCCGTCGATCAGCACCCGGCCGGAGGTCGGGCGGAGCAAAGCGGTGATCAGTTTAAACGTCGTCGTTTTTCCTGCGCCGTTGGGGCCGAGAAAACCATAGACCCCCGGTTTAGCCAAAGCCAGGTTAATCCCGGAAAGAGCGACTGTTCCGCCGAATGTCCGGTGGAGGTTTTCCACTTCGAGAATAGGAGCGTTGGCCACCATGGTTCTCCTAAAAAGACCGATGCATGCGCACAATCACCCGGGCGCCTTTGCGCTCGCGATCCAGATCCTGGGCGACATAAACTCCGAAATAGGGCAGAAATGATTCCCCGGAAATGCCGACACCGGCTGATTTTTTCCATTGGTCGAACGGCGTGTCGAGAAAGCGCAGCGGCGCTTTGCCGTTTTCGGCCTGCGTCAACATGCCGATATCCGAGAAAACAACCAGGTCCCAGCGGGAGAACAACCAGCGGAACACCGGCAGTTCGGGAAGCGGCGCGCGCAGTTCGCCGGAGATCAGGGCCAGGCGATCACCTCGGTGAACGGCAAACGGGTCGTCCGCCAAACCCCGAACGCCGCCGTACCCGTTCATCGACTGTGTGACCTGTCGGGGAATCCGGTCAAATGTCGTGAAGATTCGCGCCCGGGCCGCCAGGCGCAGACCCAGCGGCAGAAGATTGTAGCGGCGAACATCGGCGGTAGCGGTGGTATAGCTGAAATCGCCCGGTCCGTCCGCGATTCCTTTTTCCACGGTACCGCTGAGGCGCCAGGCATCACCGGGCCGAACTGGTTCCTCGCGGGTATCAAAGACCACCGATGTCGATACCGCCAGCCGTTCACCCTCGTCGATTGCCGGGTTTGCCCGCAATTTATGGTTGGGGTAGAACCACGACGATGAAGAATTGGCCTTAAGAGAAACCTCCCGCTGAAACGAGACGGTTGTTTCCAGCCGCAGGCAATCGGAGGGGTGGTATTTGAGTCCCAATTCCCCGCCCTGCCGGTCGTAATAGTCGGGATAATCAACCGCGGCCAGCGCCATGATCCAGCCGCTTTCGGTTTGGTCTATCTGCCAGTAGTCGTTCGTATATGTCTTTTTGAATCCCCGGATCAACAGGTCCAGCTTATGTCCCCGCAGCGGGACGGCCAAATCCATATCGAAACCAAGATACCCGCGCGTGTTATTGCTCCAGGGAAACTGCACCATCGCGCGTCCACGCGTGTAGGGCTTTTTATGGAGTTTGTTGATCCGCTGTAAACCCACCTCGGCCGTACCGGCATCGACCCGGTTGCCGCCGCCCAGGCCCAGGGTCGGTCTGGTCCGCACGATCGTCGGGTCCTCGTGCTTTTCAAAAAGCAGGATACCGTCTTTTTCATAGCGAGGAGCATCGAGTCGGCATTCGCAGCGATACTGTGTCACCCCCCCGGTGACCTCGGCCTGAAATGAGCGAAAATCAGCGGAGTTGACCAGGTCAACCCGGCCGTTGATTCGGGCGGTTCCGGTGAGGATCAACTGCCCGTTAATCACCCAGGCGTCGCCGTCCAGCACGCCGCCGTTTTGGATATCGAGCGCTCCGGCAACTATCACCACCGGCCCGGCCAGAGTATCGCCGGCGGCGACCATCACCCCCCCGTAATAAACCTGCCTGTCGGAGCGATCAAGCAGCCCGGTCAGTTCTTTCGGTGAGAGCTTTTCTATCTTGTCCGGGTCAGTATCGCCGGCGTATGCCAGTGATCCAAGAACGACTAACGCAAGGAGCGATGTGGAAAAGCGAACACAGAGAGTTGAGGTCAATTGTGCGCGTACAGTCATCTTTTTGCGGCCTCCCCCGAGGGCCAACCTACACTAATTGTCGCCCACTCACAATCTTTGAGTGATAAACATACACCGGCATAGTTGGTAATATCCCCGAAGTTCCCCGTTATTGAGATCAAAAGGTACAGACGGAGCACAGATGGTGGTCCATTCCCCGCGACCGGGCCTGATGCCCGGCACTAATTTCCTTAAGGGGTCAATTTTTCACGGTGACCTTGCCCGAGGCGGTGCTCAGGTAAATCTCCGGACCGCCCTTGCCCCGTTCAACAACTTTTTCCTCATAAATTTGGTAATCTTCAAAGGTGTCTTCGGAGGTATATTCAAACGGACAGGAAATCCGTCCGCGATCACGCCGCTTGACCATCACCAGGGTGAAATTGTCGCCGAAATCATCAACATCAAGCAGAACCCGGCCCGATGCCGTTGAGACCTTCAAGTCAAATTTGGGCAGCTTGTCCAGCACAAGAGTCACATTACCCGAGGCGGAGCTAAAACTGCTGCGACCGGTAATTAATCCGTCTTTAAACGAGACATCACCGCTGGCTGAACTCAGTTTGAATTTGCCGCTGCAACCGCGACAACGGACATCGCCCGAGGCCGTTGAAAAGCTGCATTCTTCCTGCAAGGTGACCTTGGATAATTCGATATCACCGCTGGCCGTACTGAAATCACTTTCTTCCTCGAGGATCATATCTTCCAGCAGAATGTCGCCGCTGGCGGTGTTGAAACTGGACCCTTCCGGCAGGTTCACTCCGGTCAACTCGATATCGCCGCTGGCCGTATTGAACTTAATCCGCGCAGTGATCTCTCGACAGGTCAGATTGCCCGAGGCGGTGTTCGCCTTGAATTTGATCGGCTTTTTGGTTTCCGGCAGGTAAATTGTCCAGCGAACCTCGCCGTCGTTGTGTCCGGAAGACCAACGCTCTTCGATATAAAGCACACCGTCTTCTTCTTCCACCTCGGCGCGGAATTTCCTCCGTGGGCGGACATTGTCGTATAATTCAACCACCACCCCGCTGCCGTCATTTTTCAGGAGGGTGATATCTCCGGAAACGCCCTCGAATTTAATCCGGCGGATATTCGTAAATTCGTAGGTCTCGTCGGCATATCCGGTGCTGATAAAGATGAACCCGACGGCGATCAGGGCGACCATTCCGCGAACGAATAACCTGCTCATAACTTCCCCCTCCCGGCGATAATGACCGGCTCCGGACGGTTGTCCCCGTCGGCCGTCAGAGATGATCTTGTTTCGCGGGCTTTTGGGCATTAATCAACCACTTATTTCGAGTTATTCTGGTATACGAGTCGGGCATCGTGAAGTTTCGTTGCCCCCGGGCTTTGAGACAGGCGTATCCAGGCCCGCGCCCGGGCGATTTTGACACCGTCAAACCGGGGCAGGACTGGACTTTCGTTCGACGGTAACGTAAATTTCTTTGTTTTAGATAACGAGCAGGCAAGATGGGCTTTGCCCATTGCGCTTGCCGGAAAGTGGTTATTTGCAAAGAAAGCGCAGAGACCTGCCACGGTATTGTACCGCATAATTCCAACGAGGGCCGATAGTTATGGCAAATGATCAAGCCGTATCCGGTGTCACCCCCACCCAGATTAAGTATCTGGACCGGCGGGCGATTTATTATCAAATCTCCGAGAAAACCGACGCGGCGGCAATTTCACTTTCTGCCGACGAGCAGAGGTTGTGGGAGCGGATGGATATCATCTACCGCACCCTGTGCGCAATACTCTATAATTTCGTCCCGACTTCGGGGCATCCCGGAGGTTCAATCTCCTCGGGGCATATTGTCGAAGGTCTGATTTACCGCTGGATGGATTACGATCTTTCCGACCCGAGCCGGGACGATTCTGACCTGCTGTCGTATGCGGCCGGGCATAAGGCAATGGGTCTGTACGCAATGTGGGCGCTGCGCAATGAGTTGGCGCGCGCCGGTCGACCGGAAATGCTGGCCGAAGAGAAATTCCAACTTCGTTTGGAGGACCTGCTCGGGTTTCGCCGTAACCCGACGCAACACACCCCGTTGTTTGAGAGGTTCAAGGCCAAGGCGCTGGATGGTCATCCGACCTGCATGGTGCCGTTTATTAAGATTGCAACCGGGCCGAGTGGTGTCGGTGTCCCGACCTCTTTTGGTCTGGCCATGGGCGCATTGGATTATTATGGCAGCGATGCACCGAAAATCCATGTCCTCGAAGGCGAGGGCGGGATGACTCCGGGGCGGGTCCATGAAGCGATTGCCGCGGCGGCCAGTGCCGGATTGAACAATATCGTCATGCATATCGATTTCAATCAGGCGTCGATCGACTCAAACCATGTCTGTCTCAATGCCGACGGCCCGGGTGAATATGTGCAGTGGAACCCGGCGGAGTTGCTGTATTTCCATGATTGGAATGTCATTGACGTTGCCGACGGTTTTGATTTTCGTCAGGTCCTCACCGGGCAAAAGCTGGCCCTATCGATAGACAATGGACAGCCCACCGCCGTGGTATACAAAACGGTTAAGGGCTGGAAATACGGCATCGAGGGGAGAGCATCGCACGGGGCCGGCCACAAATACGGCTCGGACGGTTATTACAAATCGTTGAAAGAATTTGAGACGGCCTTCGGTGTCGAACTACCCCGAATTGAAGGTGACAACTCGCCCAAAAATGTCGAACAGAATTTCTACGACACACTGATGGCCCTGCGATCAGTCATCGAAAAAAACAGCGAAATCTCGCAATTCTTCGGCGAAAATATCGCCAAGGCCAAAGAGCGTCTCGATGCGCGAAAACGGTCGCCGCGCGAGAATGCGCCGAAGCTGGCCAAGCTCTATGACAACAATGCGATCAACGTGGATAATGCACCGGCGACATTGGTCTTTAAACCCGGCGATTCGGTAACCTTGCGGGGTGCGCTCGGCTCGGCGATCAATCACCTGACGAAACACTCATCCGGCGCGATGATCGCCACGGCGGCCGACCTGGCCGGTTCGACCAGTATCGCGGCAATTAACAAAGATATCGCCGAGGGGCTTTTCCATGCCAAAAACAACCCGGGTTCCCGCCTGGTTGCGGTTGGGGGAATCTGTGAAGATGCGATGGGCGGGTTTATGGCCGGCGTATCGAGCTTTGGCCGGCACATCGGGATCACCGCTTCCTATGGCGCTTTCCTGGCCGCGATGGAGCATGTACCGGCGCGTACCCACGGCATCGGTCAACAGTCACGGCGGGATCTTACCGGGTTGCCGTACAATACCTGGATTATGCTGAATGGTCACGTCGGGCCAAAAACCGGGGAGGACGGTCCCACTCACGCCGATCCGCAGCCACTGCAATTATTACAGGAATGTTTTCCCAAAAGTATCCTGATCACCCTGACGCCATGGGACGCCAACGAAGTCTGGCCGTTGTTGGTTGCCGGTTTGCAGGCGCGGCCGGCTATCCTGGCGCCGTTTGTAACTCGTCCGGCGGATACTATTCTTGATCGGAATAAACTCGGCTTGCCGCCGGTCACGGCCGCGGTGAAGGGGATCTATGCCCTGCGCCGGGCCGACCCCAATGCCGACCGCTATGATGGTACGCTGGTTTTGCAGGGGAATGCGGTAGCGACAATTTTCCTGAATGATGTCCTTCCCGAACTCGAGAAACAGGGCTACAATTTCAACATCTTCTATGTGACGAGCATGGAGTTGTTCGCCGCATTGTCGGCGAGTGAACGTGAGGAAATCTTCCCGGAAAAACTGGCGCTTGAATCGATGGGGATTACCGATTTCACCCTGCCGACGATGTATTATTGGGTTCGCACAAACGATGGCCTGCGGCGCACACTCTATCCGTTCCGTGCCGGTCGATTTCTGGGCAGCGGTAAAGCCGAAAAAGTCCTGGAGGAGGCCGGGGTCCATGCCGAGGGTCAACTCAAGGCGATCATTGACTTTGCCCGGGCGCGGGAAAAGAAGACGCCGGTCACCGGCTGAGCGATTCACTCACCGAAATAAAAAAATCGCCGGGCGCCAGGTTCGTCCGGCGTTTTTTTTTGCCTTCCCGGACACGAAGTGATCCCGGTGATTCACACTCAAACTGTCTCGCTCCGGCCAACCTTTTTATTCTCAATAAAATAGCAGTTGGGGCCCGTTGGATCCGACAGAAGATCGTTGGTTTGAATCGGCGATTCATGTCGGATATCCCAAACCGTCCAAATCAACATGATTCGATAGGCTGGCCAAGGGGATTATGTGATTATGATCACATAATTGTCATAGTTTTCTGATATGCCCGCCCAAACCTCTCGCAAAATATTGTATCGGCTCTTAATTGGTTGCGATTAAGTCGATTACGCAGTATTATGTTAAGTTAATAGATAATTACGGTGGGTTGTGATAATGTTGAATAGTGTATTATTTTATTGTGATATAGTCGGTTATAAATTCCTTTTGTCCTTGGAGCGATCCCGGGAAGACCCCGGACTCTGTAATTTGATTAATTTAAAAATATCCGCTATTTAGCTAAATACTTCACAAAGATTCTGACAGAGAGCGGTTGACTTTTCTCCGGAAATAGGTCTATTATTATAGTGAAAAATAGTTTCCGGTGGCTGGGAAATGTCGCCTCTTAATTATTCTGAAGGAGAGTCTAATCGTGAGTTCCTTAGTCTATGTTGCCATTGCCGCAGTGCTTCTGATTGCGGCAATTATCGTCTTTGTTTTGAAAAATTACCACAAAGTCGGTCCGAACGAGGCCTTGATCGTTTCGGGGGGCAAGAAGCGCACGATTACTCTGCCCGATGGTTCCAGCAGACAGGTGGGGTACCGTTACCGGATTGGCGGGAGCACTTTTGTCAATCCGTTCACCGAGCAGGCGCAGACCCTGCCGCTGGAGATTGTTCCGATGGAGATCCAGGTCGAGGATGCCATCTCGACCAACGGTATCCGTTGCACGGTGCGGGGAACGGCCGAAATTAAAATTGCCGGTGATGAGGCCTCGATTCACCTGGCCGCCGAGCAATTTTTGGGCAAACAACTTACTGACATTCGTGACGTGGCCCTCCGGACACTGGAAGGCTCCACTCGTGCCCTGATCGGCACGATGAACCTCGATTCGATCAACAAAAATCGTAAAGGTTTTACGGCGAAAGTCTTCGAAGATGTCGGCGCATATTTTCAGAACATGGGACTCAATTTACTTTCTTTCAATTTAAATAGAATCACCGACCCCTCAGGATACCTTGAAGCTCTCGGGAAGCCGCGGATTGTCGAGGCGCGCCGTGATGCTGAAGTGGCCGAAGCCGAGGCCGCCCGCGATGCGATTATCAAGTCGGCCGAAGCCAAGAAAGAAGGGGACATTGCCAAAATTCAGGCCGATACCGAAGTCGCGCGCGCCAACCAGTCGCTCGATCTGGAAAAGGCCGAATTGCAAGCCGATCTGAATCGCAAGAAAGCCGACGCCGATTTCTCTTACGAACTCGAGCGGCACAAACTCAATCAGGATTTGAAAGCCGAAGAGAGTAAAGTCAAGCTCATCGAAAAAGACACTGCGATCGCGCTGGAGAAAAAAGAAATTGAGCGGGTTGAACAGGAACTGGAAGCCACCGTCCGCAAACCGGCCGAAGCTGAACGATTCCGGCTTGAAGCCGAAGCTCGTGGAATGGCCGAGGCCAAGCGGGTTCAGGGGTTGATCGAGGCCGAATTGGTCGAAAAAGTCGGTGAAGCCGAGGCGGGGGCATTGCGCAAAAAAGCGGAATCCTGGAATTCCTGCTCTCAGCCGGCCCTGTTGCAAATGATCTTTGAGAAACTCCCCGACCTTGCCCGTGAAATGGCCGCGCCGATTTCCCAGGTCGATAAAATCGTCATGGTTTCCAACGACGGCAAATTGGGAACATCCAAAATTACCGGTGAATTGGCCTCGATGATGGGTCAACTGCCGACGGTTGTCAAATCGCTTTCCGGGTTCGACCTCGAGGCCTGGGTGCAGAAATTGTCTGATGAGAAACCAGACCAGTCCGGTACGCCGAGCGGAGAATAGCCCATGATTTCCAACAGGATCGGACGGCTGGAACTTTCACCCACCCTGCGCATCAGCGCCAAGGCACGGGCGATGAAAGCCGAGGGAATCGACGTTATCGATTTCTCTGTCGGTGAACCGGATTTTCATACCCCGGAACATATCAAAAACGCCGGCAAACAGGCAATCGACGATAACTTCACCCGCTACACCGGCAACGAAGGTATCCCCGAACTGAAAGCGGCAATCCAGACCCGGTTGCGGGAAGATCATGGCGTGGAGTACGACGCCAAAGAGATCATTGTCTCTTCCGGGGCCAAACAGAGCATAGCCAATCTTTTTCTGGCGACCATCAACAAAAATGAAGAGGTTATTATTCCCGCCCCTTACTGGGTGTCGTATCCGCAGCAGGTATTGATGGTCAAAGGCAAACCGGTGATTGTTCCCACGCGGGAGGATAACGGTTTTCGTCTTACGCCCGACCAGTTAAAAGCCAATATCAGTTTCAACACCAAGGCCATTGTCATTAACAACCCCTCGAATCCGACCGGGTCGGCCTATACCCGCGACCAATTACATGAAATTTGCGAGATCGCGGTGGACGAGGGACTGCTGATTATCGCCGATGAGATTTATGAGAAAGTCGTCTATGACGATTTTCGTTTCTGTTCGGTCGCCGCTCTTTCCGAGAAGATTAAAGCCAAAGCGGTGATCATCAATGGGGTTTCCAAGGCCTATGCGATGACCGGTTGGCGGATCGGGTATGCCGCCGGACCGCGTGACCTTGTCGCGGCGATGAGTATCATCCAGTCGCACACAACGTCGAACGCCAACTCGATCGCTCAGAAAGCGGCGGTCGAGGCGTTTACCGGCGACCAATCGGCAGTCAACCGGATGCGGCAGGAATTTCAGACGCGGCGTAATTATATGCTCAATAAGCTCACTCGCATCCCGGGAATCTCCTGTCACCAGCCGCAGGGCGCGTTCTACCTGTTGCCCAACACTGCTGAATATTATCACACTGAATATCACGGGATGAAAATCCGCAATTCTTACGCGCTGGCCTATTATCTCCTGCGTGAGGCGGCAGTCGCCCTGGTGCCCGGCAGTGCTTTCGGCGCCGATGAAAACATCCGGATTTCGTATGCCACCTCGATGGAGAAAATCGAGGAAGGTACCGACCGGATCATCGAGGCCATGGCCCGGTTGAAAGAATCGCCGAGATACAAACAGGTGGCCTTGCAGAATGTGATGACTCATCCGCGCGGGATGACCGAGGCCGAAACCGAAATTTCTGTTGACGAACGCGACGCGCTGGTTCAGCAGGCCGAGGCCGCGCTCCCGTTCGACCGCTATTTCGAATGGAATGCCAATATCAACGGGATCATCGTCCAGTTGCGCACCAATGTCCCGCACCTGTATGATTTCTGGGTCGAAAACTGGTATCCGGCACAGCTTGAATCGGACCTCGAACCGCACGCGATCATCTATGCGGTCGACGGGGTTGCCGGCCGGACGCCGTTTGGTTATTACTGTCCGGAAATGAAAACGGCAATTTTGTTTAACACCTCCTACTACGGCCAGGTGCGCAGTTGGGCGCTGGCGATGGTGGCGCAGGCCTCCGAACGGCTGTTGGATGTCCACGGTCTCCGTGCCGCATGCGTTGATTGTGGTGGCAGGGGACTGGCGTTGATCGGGCCAAAAGGCACCAAACGGGGTTCACTTTTCACCCGGTTCCTTGAGGATGATGATGTCCGCTTTGTCTCAAACGACTGGGTCTTTGTCCGCTACCGGGGCAATGAGGCGATTGCCGATGCGCCGGAACGAAAATTCTATCTGAAGACTGCCATGGTGCGTGAGTTCCCCCGCTATGCCCGGATTTTTGATCGAAGCAAGTGTGAAAATGTCGTAGCCACCCGCGCCGACTGGACGAACATGGCGCTGGCCGATGAAGAAAATCCGCTCGACCTGGGTGAACCCTATTGCTACTGGGGATCGACAGACTCGCGGGCCTTGGTCGACCCGGCCTGGATCGGCGGCCCGGCGGGATATGTGAAACGCTCAAAAATACACGCAGTCGCAATACTCGGCTACGATCCCCACGCCCCGGCTGTGGACAAACTTGAGGCCGAAGATGCGCTGGAGTATATCACCGAGGGCAAATACCGGCTGCCCGACGGCGCAGGAATGTCGCCTTACTATCAGCAGCCGTTTTTTAATCCATATTTATTCGATTCGTCGGCGGATGGCGAAGACTTGCAACGGCGAAATTTTCATCAGCTTTTCCGGGTGGCCAAGGCGTATAAAGTCAATGTTGCGGCGATCCCGCCCGAGGCGCTTAAAGCGCGCATTAAGGAATTAATCAGTTAAGGAGCAGGTGTGGCAAATACGCTGGGGATCATTAAGCCGGACGGCGTCCGGCGCAAACTGGTCGGCCGGGTAATTTCCAAAATCGAACAATCCGGGCTGGTTATTCGGGGGCTGAAAATTTTACAGCTCACCCCTGAACGAGCCGAAAAATTTTATGCCGTCCACGAGGACAAACCGTTTTTCCATTCACTGGTCGAGTTTATGACCTCCGGGCCGATTGTCGCGTTGGTCATTGGCGGGCACGGTTCAATCGAAAAGTGGCGGGAGTTGATGGGCGCTACCGATCCGGCCAGGGCGAAATACAATACGATCCGCCGTGAATATGCGACATCAATCGAAAAAAACGTTGTGCACGGTTCTGACTCGGCGGCAAATGCCAAAATCGAAGTCAGCTTCTTTTTCCGCGAAGATGAAATTTTACCCAGGGAATAACAGGTAATGTCCGACTCGCCGTACCATGTCGAATTTTACAACCGGTTTTACCGTGATCTTCAACGCCGGTTAAACGGGCCGAATATCAAAGACGTCACCCTCGAAGATTTGCGTGAACCTGCGCTGCAAACCGGAATACAGACCAAGTTTGGTTCCTGGGGCTGGCGTTCGGCGGTCTCCAGCCTGATCGGCGGTAAGACCTGTTATCTCGGCGAGGAGAAAGTCCGCGAATTTCACCTGAGCGAACAAAAACGCAAGATCATCTCCTCGGCTCCCGATGAACTCGACAAAGTTTTGCACCTGATGGAAACGCTGCCGTTTGTGCGTCTCCGGCGGCAAATGGGTGAGAACGACGGGTACAATCCCAAATGCAATCTCTACATGTCGGTTGCCGATTTGAAAAACCACCGGCTGGCCTACATGTGGGGCAATACTATGGGGCCGGCAACCAAAGCCCCGGGACCGGAATTTACGCTGATCCATATCCCGGAAGAACATCAGATTCGCCAGCAGGTGCTGGCGTTGCCCGGGCACAAACTCAATATCGTTCTCGGTTCGGATTATATGGGCGAGGACAAGAAGGGTTTTCTCCGGCAGGGGATGTATTCGGCCGATGTGCTGGGGATGCTTGGTTTGCATGCGGGCACCAAAGTCGTGATCACCCGCGACCCGAAGACGAACAGGTTGAAAAGATACGGTGTTTTCCTGTTCGGACTTTCCGCCACCGGCAAGAGCACCTGGTCCTGCCACCAGTTGGGACTTGATTGGTCGCAAGGCGAACGCACGTATGTTCGCCAGGATGATATCTGTTTCCTCAAGAGCGACGGTTCGGCCTATGGTTCGGAGTTTAATTATTTCGTCAAGACCGATGTCGATCCCCAGCTGCAGGAGGCGATGTATAACTCGCTGGTGCACAAAAGCGCGTTATTTGAAAATGTGATGATTCGCGCCGACGGCACACCCGATTTTCTCGATGAGAATCTTTGCGGCAACGGCCGGGCGGTGATCGCGCGCAAGCGGCTGAAAATCAAACATGGCCGCGGCCCGTTTTCGATGAAAGACATTTGGTATCCGTCGCTCAACCTGCCGCCGCTGGATGAACTTGACGGGCTGGTTTTCGCTTTCATCACCCGGCGGAATACCATCATGACCTTCTCCCAGCGGCTTAACCCGATTCAGGCGACGCTGGCCTATCTTTGGGGCGAATCGAGCCACAGTTATGCCTCCAACCCGGCCAAGGCGGGCGAATCGGTGCGCACGGTTGGCACCGACCCGTTCATCGTCGGTTCCCGGGCCCACAAGGTGAACCATTTTTATAAAATCATCATGGACCTGGTCGCCAACTATCCCGGCAAGGTGCATTTCTATCAGTATAACACCGGGGGGATGGGCGAAATTATCGAGAAAACGCCCGACGGCAATAAGACAATGGTGCGCAAGACCGAACGCGTGCCGATCAACACGATGGCGGCAATCCAGCGCGGCGACCTGCGCGGCACCAACCAGTATCGCGCCAGTTTGTTCGGCACCGAAGAAATCACCGCCGCCGAGGGTACCGACCTCTCGACCTACGTCCCCGAAAAATATTATTCGAAAAACCAGATCGATAATTATCTTCGCGATATCGTCGATGGCCGCCGCAAGTTCACCGAAAAAGTCGCCGAAGAGGGCCTGGCGCCCGAGATCATCCGGGCGGCCGAGCAGTCATATTCGATCGCGCCGGAAAAACAGACAAAAGTCTTTATGTCGGGAATTAAAAAAGCCGACGAACCACCGCCCAAAAAAGAATCCAGCCCGACCAAACTCACCGACTGGAAACCTAACGCCCGTCTCTCCCGCGACCGCGGCTGGCGGTATGGCTGACAAGCGTACTTGTGTTTCTTCTGGATTCTGGGATTAATAAATTGTGGTAGTAGGGTGGGCGCTGCCCACCTTCTTTTGTTGGGGTTATAGAAGAAATAATGTGCCTTTGGCCGACTTGAAGCATTAATATGTTAAAGCGCGCAAGATGGAGCATGAGAAAGGAACACGATGTCCGATCATGTCTGTCCCTGGTGGGTGGGGTATTGGCTGGCGAGTCCGCTGCGGCGGCTCAGGCAAAAACCCGAAATAATCCTCGCGCCATATGTTCAACCGGGGATGAGTGTCCTTGATGTCGGTTGCGCGATGGGATTTTTCACCCTGCCGTTGGCCCGGATGGTCGGCGACAGCGGCAAAGTTATCGCCGTCGACCTGCAGGAACGCATGATCAAGTCACTCCTTCGTCGCGCCAGGCGCAGAGGCCTGACTGAGCGGATAGAAACCCGTATTTGCCCGGCCGACTCACTTGGCATCGATGATCTCGCTGGTCAAATTGATTTTACCCTGGCCTTCGCCGTCGTCCATGAAATCCCCGACCCGGTCGGATTAATGGCCGATCTGTATCGTGCCCTCAAACCCGACGGCCGTCTCCTGGTCTCCGAACCGACGGACCATGTCAAACCGGATGCTTTTGAGACAACTGTCAAGATCACCCAGGCCGCCGGTTTCACCCTCCTCGACCGGCCCGAAATCAAGCGCGGCATTTCCGCGGTTTTTGGTAAGTAGTCACGATGATCAGAGAGTGTCACCGGCCTGGCCGTCGCCGTTCTACCCTCCCGCATTACCCCGATAGACGTTATATTGGTTCTTGATGAAGGCAAAACCGCCGGAAAAATCGAGTGGCGACTGGACCGACGAGGAACGGGTGAGTGCGGTTCGCCGGATGTTTCGTGAGATCACGCCGCGTTACGATCTGCTCAATCATATCCTCTCCGGTTGCCAGGACATCTACTGGCGACGAGTTGTCGCTGGCCGGGTTCCATCCGAGGCCGAATTGATTCTCGATCTCGCCTCGGGAACCGGCGATATGGCGCTCGCCCTGGCGCGGCGCACCGGGGCGAAAATCATCGGTGTAGATTTTGTGCGGGAAATGTTGGCGGTCGGGGTGGAAAAATCGATGCGTCGAGGATGCTCCGGGCGGATTGCATATCTCACCGGTGACGCGTTGGAACTTCCTTTTGCCGATAATATTTTCGATGCGGTGACTATTGCCTTCGGCCTGCGCAATATCCCCGACAAAGACCGGGCGTTGGCTGAGATGAGCCGGGTGGTCAAACCCGGCGGCAGGGTTTTTGTGCTCGAGATGACCTTCCCCCGCAATCGACAAGCGAAACGGTTTTTTCACTGGTATTTCAAACAGGTCATTCCCCGCCTCGGTGGTTTGATCTCCAGCCGTCGGCAGGCCTATGAATACCTTCCCGAGTCGATCGCCGGTTTTCTCACCCCCGCGCAATTGGCCGACCGCATGGAACGAGCCGGGCTTACCGCGGTCCGGGCCAGGTCGCTGTCTTTCGGCGTCACTTGTCTCCATGAGGGAACGGTGCCTTGAGCCGGGTGCGGCGCCGGCATACCTAAAGTGAATATCTTGCCCGCTATTCATCTGTTATACTTGAATTACCGGCAAAACCGACGATCTAAAAACTATGGTATTTGCCGACATCAGGTGTTCGGGAGGAGATGAACATGAAGATCGCGATTCAGGGCGGGCAGGCCTCGTTTCATCATGAGGCCGCTTTGCAGTTTTTCCCCGATCGGGACGTTGAAATAGTCGAGTGTAATCTCTTTCGGCAGGTCTGTTCCGCGCTGGTCGAAGGCAGAGTCGACCGGGGAATTATGGCCATCGAAAATACCCTCGTCGGCAGCATTTTACCGAACTGCTCGTTGCTCAAAGATTTTCCCCTCACCGTGATCGGTGAAACATACCTGCGTATCCGGCAGCACCTGATGGCGCTTCCCGGTCAGCAGTTGGAAGATATTAAGACCGTACGTTCGCATCCGATGGCTATCCTGCAATGCTCCGATTTTCTACAAGCGCACCCGTGGATGGTCGGCGAGGACGCTTTCGATACCGCTGACAGCGCCAAAGAAATTCGTGAAAAAAAACTTAGTGGGATCGGTGCAATTGCCGGACGGCTGGCCGCCGAAAAATACGAATTGGAAATCCTGGCCAAAAGCATCGAAAGCCAGAAGAGTAACTATACCCGGTTCCTGGTCCTGTCACACGAAGAAGAATCGGCGGAATTGTCTTCCGGCAAATGCACCCTCAGTTTCTCGACCAGACATAAACCCGGTGCGCTGGTTGATGTCCTCGCGATTTTCAAAGATCTCGGACTCAACCTCACCCTGATCCAGTCGGTGCCGCTGGCCGGACGGCCGTATGAGTATTCCTTCCACACTGATTTTGAGTGGGGAAACCGCACTGCTTTCGACGAGTGCCTCGACCTTTTGAAAAGCGAAACTTCGGGATTGCATATAATCGGTGTGTACTCAAAAGGCGAACTCCCACCTGAGCAGGTACTCACCACCACTGAGTAGTTCTCGCATACTTAAATTCAGCATGAGTGGCGATCCCCATTCCGCCACGGCGGACAGTGGGGTCTTTTTTCAATGTTGGGTACCCCACCCGCTTGCGGTGGGAATATCGAGAAATGATTGACAGCCCCCTGATTCATGTGCAAAATTTAATGCATGACTCGGCTCCATCATTATGACAATCTCGGCACAGCACGATTCGTGACGTTTGCTTGCCATCGAAAATATCATCTGCTGACCAATGAAGAGGATATTGGCATTCTCCTTGAGGAAATTGAGGCTGCAAGAATGGAATACAATTTCTCTGTGCTGTCCTACGTTGTTATGCCCAATCATGTGCATCTGGTTATTTATCCGCATGCGGCAATCAAGTTGGGACGAGTTATCGGTGAAGTCAAATCTCGTTCGGCAAGGAAGATTCTGGAGCGATGGCGGACCGTGAAAGATTACAGACTATCGCGGCTGCAAGTAAATCGAAGTGGAAATATCCGACTTGTTTTCTGGCAACGCCGATGTTATGATCATAACTGTCGGACAGTTGAAACCGTTAAAGAGAAGATACAATATTGTCACGCAAACCCCGTCCGGGCCGGGTTTGCTCAACGAATCGAGGAATGGCGGTGGTCCAGCTACCGTGCGTATCTGGGAGAAGAATCCGGACTGCTGAAGATTGGTACTGATTGGTCGTGAATTCCGAATCCCACCGTCCGCCCCGGCGGAGTGGGGTACCCGAATTGTGTCCCAATCGACTACTTTCGAACAAGACGGAGGAACTTTTCGGCATGCGGCCTGACGATTTGCCTAACGGATGAATCATTGATTGACAGCATGAATATCGAATCCCACCGCAAGCGGCCTGCGCCCCCAGGGTGTGGGATACCCAGACTATACTATAATTGACAATTGCTGCAAAATCCCTTGGGTATACCCCAACAAAAAACCCCGCCAAGAGACGGGGTATCAAATCTCGATTCCAATTTATTTTCCTACGGCAGCAATGTCCGCGCGGCGGCGACGGCGTAATCTAAAAACGGTTTCGGATAGACACCGACAATAAAGATACCGGCAGTCGCCACCGAAAGGATTACGGCCATTGTCTTCGGCAGCGGCACCGGATCGGTCGGGTAGTCGCCCTCTTTCGGGAAATACATCTTCCAGATTACATACGCATAGTAGTACACCGCGATCACCGACGTCAGCAAGGCGATTATTACCAGCCATATATATTGCTGTTGGATTGCCGCCATGAAAACATAGTACTTGCCGACAAACCCGGCCAGCGGCGGAATCCCGGCCAGCGAGAGCAGGAAGATCGACATAAACGCCGCCAAAACCGGTGAACGTTTGGACAGCCCCGCGTAGTCGGGGATCAAATCGGATTTGGTTGCCTGCGAAAAAACGATAGTACAAATGAAAGCGCCCATGTTGGCGAAGAGATAGACAAACAAATAGAAAGTCATTGCCGATACGCCGCGCGCGTTAATGGAGACAACCGCGACGAGAATATACCCGATATGGGCAATCGAAGAAAAGGCCAGCATGCGCTTGATATTGCGTTGCACGACTGCGGTAATATTGCCGACAATCATGGCCAGCGCGGCCAGCGTAGTCAACACCGGCAGCCAGACTTCCGCGCCGTTGATCAACCCACCGAAGAATACGCGCAGGAATATCGCCAACCCGGCGCCTTTGGAGGCCACCGATAAATATGCCGTGATCGGGGTCGGGGCGCCTTCATACACATCAGGCGCCCACATATGGAAGGGAACCAATGAAAGCTTGAATCCGAACCCGGCAACCAGGAGGATCACCGCCACAAAGAAGCCGCGTGGGAAACCGCCCGAGGCGAAATACATCTTCTGCAGGCCTTCTTTCAGCCCGGCAATCTCAGTTGTTCCGGTCAGGCCGTAGAGTAACGCGATGCCGTAAATCATCACCGCCGAGGAAATTGAGCCGAGGATCACATATTTCAGCCCGGCTTCGGCCGATTTGGTATCGCGTTTGTTAAAGGCGGCCAGGACGAAAAGCGAGACTGTGGACAACTCGAGGGCGACAAACATGGTGAGCAACTCGCCCGCCGAGACCATAAACATCATCCCGACCACCGACAGAAGCAAAACTCCGTAATACTCACCTTTATGCGCGGGGAACTTTTCGGTGATGCCGACCGATGAGGCCACGGTGAACATGGCGCTCAACAGGATGATCAATTTGAAAACGCGCGCATACCCATCGGCCAAGAACATCACGCCGAATGCCGTACCCTCACCGATAGTCAGCACCAGCACGGTGGTGACCGCCAGCGAGAAAAGCGAAATAATTGCCAGCGAGCCGCTGGACCGCCGTTTGCTGAGCCCCATCGTCAGGACCAGCGCGGCCAGCACCAGCAGGACAACCTCCGGAACGATCAATCCCAGTGTGCCGTACATTTCCGCAAACGAGATATTCATTATCCCACCATTACCAACTTAACGCGCAATCAATTTGATCAGATGTTCCAGTGTTGGCTGCATCCAGTAGGTCAGTATTTTCGGGTAAAACCCAATCGCGATCATCAAAACCGCCAACGGGACGATTGTGAATATCTCGCGGAATTTCATGTCGGGCAGCTTGCCCTCCCACTTTTCATTAAACTCGCCGAGGAATACCCGTTGCACCATTCGCAGGAAATACCCGGCGGTCAACAACACACCAAGAACCGCAATACCGGTCAACCAAGTGAACGTCGGGAACGACCCGATAAAGACCATGAATTCCGAAACAAATCCGGACAGCCCGGGCAAGCCGAGCGAGCCCATGACAAACAGGATCATCACACCGGAGTAGACCGGCAGTTTCAACCAGAGTCCGCCAAAGGCGTTGATATCGCGTGTATGTGCCCGGTCGTAGATGACGCCGACTAAAAGGAAGAGCGCGCCGGTGATCAAGCCGTGCGAGAACATCTGGAACATGCAACCCTCGATCCCCGCCAACGAGGTCACCGCCGCTATCCCGAGCAGGCAGTAGCCCATGTGTGAAACCGAGGAATAGGCCACCAGCTTCTTCAAGTCCGTCTGCGCCATGCAAACCAGCGCGCCGTAAATAATCCCGATCACTCCGATAATCGCCATCGGCCAAACGAAGTAGTTTGTGCCATAGGGCAGCATCGGGAGCGAAATCCGCAAGAGGCCGTAAGTGCCCATCTTCAGCAGCACGCCGGCAAGAATGACCGACACCGCGGTCGGGGCTTCCACATGCGCATCGGGCAGCCAGGTATGGAATGGCCAGGCCGGAATCTTGATTGCAAAGGCGATGAAGAAGAAAACAAAAACCAGCAACTGCAAATTATGTGAAAGCGTCGGTCCGCCGGCAACCAGCTCGGTAAACGAAAGCGTGTGCGGCGTGGTATTGAAATACAAAAGCAGAATGCCGACCAGCATGAATATCGAGCCGAATAAAGTATAGAGGAAAAACTTGATGGCGGCATATTCTTTCCGCGGTCCGCCCCAGACCCCGATTAAGAAATACATCGGCACGAGCATCACTTCCCAGAACACATAGAACAGGAAGAAATCCAACGAGGCAAAAACACCCATCATTCCGCATTCCAGGAGCAGGAAGAATGCGAAATATTCTTTGACCCGTTTTTCAATGCCGAATGAGGCGACAATGGAGATCAGCGACAGCAACGCCGTCAGAAACAACATGGGGATAGAAATACCGTCGGCGCCGATATAATAGTATACATTCAACACCGGAATCCAGGACGCCCTCTCCACAAATTGCATTGTGGGGTTCGAGGGGTTGTATTGCGCCAGCAGGATAAACGAAATCCCCAGCACGACCGACGTGGTCAAGGTCGCCACACTCCGGATGGCTGTCTTCTGTTCCTGGTTGAAAAAGAGGATGACTACCCCGCCGATCAAGGGAATGAAAATCATCCAGGAAAGTATACCGCTCATTGTCTGCTCCGTTTTCTATTTCGCGCTTCGAGTGTTATCTACCCCAAAAACCAAATCAGGACGATCCCGGCAAAGACGACCAGGGCGTAATTTTGCAACCGGCCGGTCTGGGCAAAACGCAACAGGCCGCCGGTGCCACGGATGGTGATGCCGGCGCCATTGACCGCGCCATCGACAATGTGCTCATCAAACCAGCGTTTGATCTCGCCCCACCAGATCGTCAGCGTTGCCGCGCCATTTACCAGCCCGTCGATGATTTTCTGGTCAAACCAGAACCAGAAATCGCACATGGCATAGAGGGGCTGGACAAAGATTGCATCGTAAATTTCATCGAAATAATATTTGTTGTACAACAGGATATACAGCGGTTTGAATTTCTCGGCGATTTTTTACGCCGAGATCGACTTCTTGTAATACATCAAATATGCCAGGCCAATCCCGGATAACCCGATTGCAAGCGAAATTCCCGCCAGGCCGAAATGGAAACTCGCGTGCTCCACTTCGCCGTAATAGACAAATGACGACCAGCTGTGGGGCAACCAGGGAATGCCCACCCAGCCGGCAAATACCGCCAAAAACGCCAGAAACATCAACGGGTAGGTCATTGTCTTCGGCGATTCATGGGCGTGGTCGAATTTTTCCTGGTCGCGCGGCGCCCCGGTAAAGGTTAAAAAACACAGCCGGAACATATAGAACGCGGTCATAAAGGCGACCAGCAGCGTCAGCACCATGAAAATCGGGTGGCCGATGGTCGAAGCGACAATCTCGTCTTTGGACCAGAAGCCCGAGAGGGGGAAGATCCCCGCGATGGAGAACGAGGCAATGAACATTGTCGCTGCCGTGATCTTCATCTTCTTGCTCAACCCGCCCATCTCCAGCATGTCGTTGGTGTGGACGGCATGGATCACTGAGCCGGCGCAGAGGAAGAGCAGGGATTTGAAAAATGCATGGGTCATCAAGTGGAACGTCCCGGCACCATACCCGCCGAGACCCAGGGCCATGATCATATACCCAAGCTGGCTGACCGTCGAATACGCCAGCACCCGTTTGATGTCGATTTGCACCAACGCAATCGATGCGGCCATAAACGACGTCGTGATGCCGATAATCGCCACAACCAACGCCGCGGTATCCGAGGCCATAAATATCGTCATCCCGCGCGCCACCAGGTAAACCCCGGCGGCCACCATCGTGGCGGCGTGGATCAACGCCGAAACCGGTGTCGGACCTTCCATCGCGTCGGGCAGCCAGACATGCAGCGGGAACTGCGCCGATTTGCCGACCGCACCGGCAAAAATGAAAATCGCCGCCGCGGTGACCAGCCCGCCGGCGAAAACGCCGGTTTCAATCTTGGTGAAGACCTCGCCGAAATTCAGCGTACCGCAGGCATACAGAGTAATCAAGATCCCGACAATAAAACCGAGATCGCCGGTACGGGTGGTGATGAACGCTTTCTTGCCGGCGTCGGAAGCGGATTTTTTCTCGAACCAGAAACCGATCAGCAGATATGAGGTTAACCCCACCAGTTCCCAGAAGATGAAAATCATCGCAAAGTTGTTCGAGAGAACCAGCCCGAGCATTGAGAACGTAAACAATGACAAGTAGGCGAAATACCGCGAATAACGCGAATCGCCGTGCATGTATCCCAGTGAGTATATTTGCACACACGATGAGACAATCGTTACCACCAACAGCATCACTGCCGTCAGTGGATCGATCAAAAGACCAATTTCCAGATTAAACGACCCGAATTCCAGCCAGTTGAAGAAATATTCATGCGGGCCGTGGTCGGCGATGAGTCTGAAAAGGACCGGAATCGAATAGGCGAATCCGCCGATAATTGCCGCAATCGAGATGCCGGCCGAGAGCGCCCGGTGCCGATGGGTGAAAAACACAATCAGCACAAATGCCGTCAGCGGCAGGGCGGGTATGATCCAGGCGTTTTGCAACATAATTTACAGAACCATTCTTACCATTTCATGAAATTGATCCGGTCGACATTGATCCCCTGGAAACTGCGATAAATCAACAAGACAATGGCCAATGCCACAGTGGCCTCGGCCGCTGCGATGATAATTGTAAAAAACGCGACAATCTGACCGGTAAACGCCGCCGGTGCCAGATAGCGGGAAAAAGCGACCAGGGTGATATTCACCGCGTTAAACATCAATTCAGTCGACATCAACACTGCAATTGCGTTGCGCCGGGTCAATACCCCGAACATCCCAATCGTAAACAGGATTCCCGAGAGGACCAGAAAATGATTTAAGCCGATTGTCGCCGATCCCATTACCTTATCAATCCTTCTTGGCAATAACTATCGCGCCGACCAATGCCGCCAGCAGGAGGACGGAAACCATTTCAAACGGCAGAACATACTTGGTCATTAACAATGTGCCGATTGCTTTGGCTCCTTCAACGGGGGCCGCCACATTCCCGGTAGCAAAAGGAGTGTCGGTCAAGCCGTAAACCAGCAGGGCCAGGAAACCCGCGCAGATCAACAATGCCGGCCAGACCTGTTCATTCATATAGCGGATCCGGACATTAGACAACTGCGTGGTCAGCATCACGCCAAAAATCATCAGCATCGCCACCGCGCCGACATAAACCAGCACCTGGATCGCAGCCAACAGGTAGGCCGACAGCATCACAAAGATCCCGGCCACCGAAAAGAGCGTAAAGACCAGAAAAACCGCGGAATGGAACAAATTCCGAGAACTGACCACAAAGATACCGCCGGCGATCACGCAGAACGAGATCACATAAAACGCCAGGTTGGTCAAAAATGCGTCAGTCATCATCACATCCGGTCATCAATCAAAAATGTAAATGCCGAGGCCGGTCAGCAGGATATTCAAAAACGCCAGCGGCAACAGCACTTTCCAGGCAAATCCCATCAACTGGTCGACCCGCAATCGTGGGTAGGTCCAGCGGAACCACATCAACACGAACACAAAGAAAAACGTCTTGGCGAAAAACCACAGCCAGGACGGCCCGAAATCCGGGCCAAACGGCGACATCCAGCCACCGAAAAACAAGGTGACCGCAACCACCGAAGCGGTAAACATATTCAGAAATTCGGCCAGGAAGAACATCGCGAATTTCATCCCGGAGTATTCGGTTACAAAACCGGCTACCAGTTCGGAGTCGGCCTCCGGCAGGTCAAACGGTGTCCGGTTACATTCGGCAGTGGCGGCAATCCAGAAAATCACAAAACCCAGCGGCTGCCGCCAGACATACCACTTAAAGAAGCCGTCCTGCTGGCCGACTATCGTCCCCAGCGAGAGTGTTTGGGAAATCATAATCACACCCAGCAAAGACAGCGTGAGCGGTACTTCGTAGGAGACAACCTGCGCCGCCGAGCGGAACCCTCCCAGGAGCGCATATTTGTTATTTGAACCCCAGCCGGCCATCAGCAGGCCGATGACCGTGAACGTCGTAATCGCAATAATATAAAGAACGCCGACATTTAAGTCGGCGACGATGAGACCTTTACCGAAAGGGACAGTCACGTAGACCATGAAGGCGGCGACGAAGGTGATAACCGGCGCCCAGAAATGTATCGGGAAATCAATGTTCTTCGGAGTGATATCTTCTTTTTGCAGCAACTTCATTGCGTCGGCGATAGTCTGGATTATCCCGTGCCAGCCAACCCGCATCGGGCCCAGGCGATCCTGCATTTTGGCCGAAACCTTGCGTTCCCACCAGACCAAAAACAGCACGACAAGGGCGATGACGCCGAAAAGCACGGCGGCGATAATCGCGTAACCGATCAATTGGACCAGACCGGCAGATAGCCCGATATCGGCCAGCAACCCGGCGATCCAGCCCCAGATCGTGTCGATTAATCCCCTAAGTTCAAACATATTATCGTCTGCCGAGCGAACCGGCTACATTAAACCCATTTCAGTACGCCCTTTTTCCAGGCGTAAAACAAACCAAACACCAACATCGCGATGAAAATAAACATCTCGACAAAAGCGAACAGCCCCAGACTGCGGTAGACCAGCGCCCAGGGGAAAAGGAAAATCGCCTCGACGTCAAAGATAACAAACAGCAAGGCATAGATATAGAAGCGAACATTATATTGAATCTCGGCGGTCCCATACGGGGTTTCGCCACATTCATATGTTTCCAGTTTGATTGGCGTGGGATTGGATGGCCGGATAACTTTGGCCAAGCCAAAAGTAAAGAGGACGATCCCCGTGCCTACCAGCAGAAAGACAGCAACGGCTGCGTATTCAGACACCAAAAAGCTCCCCAAGATAACCGACATCCGCCCCCCACACAAACGGGGGTTTGAAAGGGCCTAACTATTGTTTTCACAAGGTAAAGTCAAGCGAATTTTGGCTCATGAAGCATAGGGAATGGGATCGGACTTCGGATTTTGCCAACTGTCAAGAACAACTGCTGACAATGCCGTCAATAAGGTAATATGGCATCCGGAAGCCGGGGCGCCCTGATACACTCTGTTGCTCTATTGTCTATTCCCGCAAGAAATTATACGCGGTATCCGGAGAAAAACCGTCCGGCGGGTAGTCCTTTTTCCCCGCCGGATCGACCAATGCGGTTTCCAGTTGTTGCATGTCCGCAGGCATCTCGGCGCTCAGTTCCAGTCGTTTGCCGGACTGGGGATGGACAAAGCCCAGTCGGGCGGCATGGAGGGCCGGTCGATTAATAATTTTCAGGAGTTTTTTGGCCGCAGGACGCAGCTCGGGGGCAATCCCCCGAACCCGGTTTTCCCGTCCACTATAGTCGGGGTCGCCGAAGATCGGATGGTTGAAATGGGAGAGATGAACCCTGATCTGATGAGTCCGGCCGGTTTTCAGCCGCAACCGCAGTTTGTCGCACAGATCATAACGCACAACCAATTCATATGCAGTTTGCGCTTCCCGCCCGGCGCCGTGGTCGACCCGCATCCGGGTCGGGTTTGAAATCGACCGGCCGATGGGCAGGTCCCAAACCCCCGTACTCTCCTTGAGATGACCCCAGGCGAACGCGATGTATTCCCGGAATAACGACTTATCCTGCAATTGGTTGGCCAGATGACGATGGGCGGTTTCCGTTTTGGCGGCAACCAACAAGCCACTGGTTCCCTTATCCAGCCGGTGTACAATTCCGGCGCGTTCGGGGCCGCCGGTAGATGAGAGTTCTTTACAATGATAGAGCAGAGCATTTACCAATGTTCCGGTACGGTTCCCGTGGCCCGGATGGGTGACCATTCCGGCCGGTTTGTTGATCACAATTACCTGGTCGTCTTCATAGACGATATCGAGGGGGATATTTTCGGCCTTGACCGTGGTCGGTGGGGGCGTCGGCAGATCAATTTCGATAAGATCGCCCGAGCGCACTTTGTAGCGGGCCTTGGCGTCGCCGCCGTTGACCGAGAGGCATCCCTCCTTGAGATAACGGCTGATCTGGGATCGCGAATAGTTTGCGACCTTTTCGGCAACATAAATGTCCAGCCGTTTCCCCGCCTGCTCCTTTTCGACGGTGATCGTGATTTTTTCGCTTTTCGACATATTGAAGTTACAACCCGAGTTCATCGGCAATCCCGGCCAGCGCATCGACTACAAACTGAATATGTTCAGTCAACTCGACCCCGAGTTCTTCCGCGCCCTTGGTAATATCCTCGCGCGATACCTGCGCGGCGAATGATTTTTGTTTCAGTTTCTTTGTCACCGACTTCGGTTTAACCGAGGCGACTTTTTTGTCCGGCCGCACGAGAGCGACGGCGGTGATAAAACCGCACAACTCATCGACGGCAAACAGGGTCTTGGCCAGCTTAGTGTCACGCGGCACGCCGGTATATTCCGCATGTGACATGATCGCAGTGATCAGGGCCTCATCAACCCCCTGCTCCCGCAAAATTTCCGCGCCGCGATAAGGGTGGTCCTCGGAGGTGGGATATTTCTCATAATCGAAATCGTGCAACAGCCCGACGACTTGCCAGGTTTCGACATCCTCGCCGAATTTCTCGGCATAGGCCTTCATCGCCGCCTCGACCGAGAGGGCATGTTTGATCAAATTGGGGTTCTTGGTGTATTCGTTCAGCAATTCCCAGGCCTGTTTGCGATTCATGCGGTTCCTCCAACTTTATATCTCAAGCTAATGTAGGCACGACCACAGATCCGGGCCACCGAAAATACGACAGACAATTATCGGGTCGTATTTTAAGGGCAATGGACAAAATGTCGTCGATCAACCCTTTTCGAGGACAATAATCGGGGCTTCGGGCGGGCAGCCGAGGCGGAAAGGAAACCAGTGGCCGACCCCGGCCGACGTATATAATTGTGACTTGTCTTTTTCATACTTGCCCCAGAGGTAGCGGTGCGGGAGCATTGGCTCGAACACACTGCGCCCGAACAGGCCGAACTGTCCGCCGTGGGTATGCCCGGCCAGGGTCAACTCGATGCCGATTTCGGCGGCGGCGTCCAACCCCTCCGGTCGATGGCTCATCAAGACCGTAAAGCCGTCCGACGGTGTGCCGTCCATTGCCGCATTGGTCGTGGTATACAAAAATGTCGTATCGTCCTCACCCATCACGCGGGGATCGTCGGCTCCGGCGATCACCAGCGGCTGACCTTGCACGTTAATTGTCACATGCTTACCGACCAGTAGCGGCACCGGCCCGGCGTCAAATGCCCGCCGTACCTGCACAATGCCGCGATAATATTCATGATTTCCCAGGCAGGCAAAATGTCCCAGCGGGGCATTGAACTGGTCGATCATCTTCAGCACATCGGGCAATATATTCAGATGATCGGAAAGGTCGCCGGTAACCAGGATCAGATCGGGCGTCTCGTCTTTGGCCACACCCAGCACATATTCCAGGTCGGGGAGGTCTTTAAATAATCCCAGATGGAAATCCGAAATATGCAGGATTTTTAGTCCGGCCAATTCCGATGGAAGATCGGGATAGGTCATTGGGATTGTTGGTATAACCGCCGGCTGGAAACCGTGGGCGACGCCGGAAACCCCGGCACTCAGCGAAATCGCCGGTAGTGCCACCGCGGTGCCTTTCAGAAAAACCCGCCGTTTATGGTCGACCGGCCTGGTCCCGCCGCCGGGTCTTTTCTTCTGCAGGCGGTCGATCAGCCGTCCGACAAGACTGATAATTCCGGAAAAAGGCAGCGAGAACATCAGGGCAGTCAAACAAATCAGCGCCAGCGAAGTCCCCGTCGCGCCGACCGCCCGTGCCCAGCTCACGGTGCTATAGGTGCCATATCCCCAGAGGACGATACAGATTACCCCGACCAGCGGCAGGCAGATTGCCGCAAGTTTGATCCAGCGTTTACGCCACCAATCGCGCTGGAGAAATCGAATCAAGATGACTTCGATCAAGCCGAAAATCAGGATGAGTACCGAAGCAAATATCAGCGGTAAATATTGTTTCATCTTTGGCTGCGACGTTTGACCGGCCGACGTATTCCACCGGTCCATTTACCATTATACCTTCCAGCATTATCTGGTTGCTATAATACGCGCCCGGTGTCGTGATGTTGTGTCACGGACTGATTAGATTCGTTTATTGCTGCTCAGTTGTCAAAAAACGACCCCAGGTTGAGTATCTAAACCCGGTGCAAAACAGCTGAATATTCCTCGGAACCCCGAACGATACCTGAAAAATGGGAACATATTTAAGTTGAGCGAGATTCATAAATTAAAGGCGAACTCGGGAACTGTTTTTGCCCTGCTATCCGCCTCTTTCAATGTCCCGATAATCTGTGTTTCCGTATACTTCGATCGTTTTATCAAAATCTCCTGACCACGATTTGCCGGGGAGTCCTACTTTCAACATATCTACCAGAAGGGAAAGCTTATGCCTTAAGATTATATAAGTGTTGACCCCTGCGGAAGTTATGCCGCGACCACGCAAGATGTATTCCGGTGTCGGGGCAAACTTATTTTGATAATCAATAACTTAAGTAAGGTCGTCCGAAAAAACCACGCCGAATACGTACCAGAGAAAAGCCGGGAGGCAAGCATTGTCAAATAGTGTCAATTATTCATGGACTTTATCGGTCTTTTTTCTATGTTTTGGCTCGCCGGGCGTATAATTTCACTGTCGCCATTGACGAAATGATGCGGCGGGTAGCGTTGTCTCGATAAAGGAGCACAGTAGTGGTATTTGGGCCCAGTTTGATTGTCTTGGCGGGAGTGACCGCGACGGTTTCATTATTGATGTATGCCACCATCGGCGACCGACCATCAGGGATAAAAATAGCGCGGATTTTTTACGGCATTATGGCCGCGCTGGTAACCGTCGCGTCGGTTTATTTGATGTACTTGTTTTTGACCCACCGTTTTGAATTCCAGTATGTTTTCGCCTATTCATCACTCGACCTGCCGCTGAAATATACCGTCTCGTCATTCTGGGGCGGACAGGAAGGTACGTTCCTGTTGTGGCTTTTTTTGGGCGCGTTGCTGGGCTTTACGATCATGGCCAAAGGGCAAGAGTCCGAGCGCTGGGCCATGGTGTTTTTTCTCGGTGTCCAATTGTTCTTACTGGTGGTTTTGGTGGTTCGCTCACCATTTGCGCCGACCGGCTTTGAAGTTACCGACGGTCGGGGATTGAATCCGCTATTACAGAACCCCTGGATGACGATTCATCCCCCGATTGTTTTTGTCGGTTTCGCGGCGCTGGCGATACCATTTGCTTATGCGATGGCGGCACTGATCCGCAAAGAGTACACATTTTTCCCCCGGCAAGTGCTCCCCTGGGCGTCATTAGTGGTACTGACTCTTGGTCTCGGGATTTTTCTCGGTGGTTATTGGGCCTATAAAACACTCGGTTGGGGCGGGTATTGGGGCTGGGACCCGGTAGAGAATTCATCGCTGATTCCCTGGCTGGTCAGTCTGGCTTTGATTCACGGTTTGCTGGTTCAGCGACGCGGAAATAAATTGATTAAGACCAACATTTTCATGGCTATCCTGGCGCTGTTTTTAGTGATCTATGGAACATTTCTGACCCGCTCCGGGGTACTCGCCGATTTCTCGGTACATTCATTCACCGATTTGGGGATTAACGCCTATCTCGTTGGCTTTATGATTTTGTTGGGGACGGTCGCCTACGGCATACTACTGTTTCGCGCCCGGTCAATCAAAGCCGAACGATTAAACGCCAGCCCGACCTCCCGGGAGTTTGGGCTGGCCGTCGGTTCGCTGTTATTTTTGGTTCTTGCGTTTTTGGTCTTTCTCGGCACCTCGGCGCCGCTGTTGACCAGGATGTTTGGCGAGCCGGCAAATGTGGCGCTGTCGTATTATCATGCAATAATCATCCCGGCCGGGATTGCGTTGCTGGCTTTGTTGGTCGTCATGCCATTTACTCTCTTCGGCGGCACATCGGGCAACGAGCTGATCAAACGCGCGACCTGGCCCGGTGTTGCGGCAGCGGTCATCGCCATTACCACGACGCTGTTTGTCAACTTGCAACTTTCCGATCTCGCGCTGATTTTTCTTGGCACCTGGGTGATAGGTTCCAGTATCTACGCCATGTTCCTGCAAACTAAATTCAAATTCAGCGCCTTGGGCGGACCGATATCACATCTAGGATTCGGCATCATGGTTCTGGGGGTGGTGGCTTCGTTGAATTATGGAACATCGGACCGCGTCAGTTTGCACACCAACGAGCCACAAAACGCAATGGGTTACCAGATCGTGTACAAATCGACGGTCGAGACACCCCGGGTTGAAGACAGCTACCTCGAAGTGGAGTTGCAATCGGCGACGGAAAAAATCAACGCCCGGCCGCAGATGTACTATACCGAATACATGCAATCGTATATGCGGACCCCGTATGTTGACGAAGGACTGATCAGTGATCTGTATGTTTCGCCGCTGGATATACGGGTGATTGAAGAAGCCGGGCGGGGAACGATCCTGACGCTGGCTGAAGGTGAACCGGTAGAGTATGGCGGTTTGACCTTTACTTTTGACCGGTTTGTCACCGGCGATCATGCGTCCGGCCAGATTAAAGTCGGCGCCGACTTAACGATTGTCGGCGCGGGCGATACGACTACGATCACGCCGGAATATATCAGTGGTCCGGCCGAAAATGTTTCAACACCCTCGTTGGCAATCCCCGGCACTGAACTCACCATTGCATTGGTGCGCATCCTTGTTGACAGCCGTTCGGTGCAAGTCGAGATTACCGATCCGGCACAAAAGGCCTCGGTTGGCCGATCGTTGCTGACCCTGGAAATTTCGCGCAAACCGTTGATGTTTTTAGTCTGGTTGGGGGTACTCCTGGTGACTTTTGGCTCGCTGCTTTCGTTCCTTAATCGCCGTCTCCGCAAGCGAAAAAACGAGGAGCTATAATTTCTCCCGATCAGTCCGATAGAACAAAAGGAAAGTGGAGTACCCGAATCGGAATCGGGAGGTGGCAGGCATGGGCGTGCAGGCGCGGATTTCTTCGGTAGTATTTATCGCTGTTTTTATTGTGTTTGCCGCGTTGACTTCGGCGGCGGCAAAAGACGACCCCACCGCTTCGACGGTTTTCATTCCCCGGGGCCCGTTTATCCTGGGCGTTCCCGATCAAGGTCAATATAATTTTATCACCGTTCTCGAACGAACATTCGGTGAAGATGTGATCGACATCACCATATTTGATGATGCCCTTCGCAAAAAACCGGTGCGCCTGTCGTCGTATCGGATCGGGATCTATCCGGTGACTATCGCCCAATACGCCGGTTTTCTCAATGCCGGTGATTTCGCCAAGCATTATCATCCGGAAATGGCCGACCCCCGCACCTGTGGAATTGTCAAAGCGAAAACGGGGTATACCGTCGTGCCCGGGCGGGAGAACTACCCGGTGGTTTTTGTGAATTGGTATGATGCCACCGCCTATGCCCTCTGGGCCGGCAAACATCTCCCCACCGAGGCGCAGTGGGAAAAGGCGGCGCGCGGGACAACCGGTCTGCGGTTTCCCTGGGGAGATCGATGGGCGGGAGCAAAGGCCAATCACGGGCAAAATCTCGACGACCGGAGCCTGCCTGATTCATCGGACGGCTATCGGTTTACCGCTCCGGTCGACGCTTTTGTTTCGGGGAAAACAGCAAGTGGCATTTACGGCATGGCCGGAAATGTCTGGGAATGGACGGCCGACTGGTATGCCGCCGATGCGTATAGCAAGATTGCCGGTTCCGATCCGGCCGGGCCGGAACACGGGGAATACAAAGTCGTCCGTGGCGGATCGTTCCGCTCCTGGGGGCCGACACTTTCGTCGATCTACCGGGGGAAATTTAAGCCGACGACAATCGCCGACGATCTCGGTTTCCGCTGTGTGAAATAGGCATGTAATTCCTTCTCACTCGTGCGAAGAAATCTCCCGACAGACCTCCTGCCGCGAAAAACCCCTTGCCTCCGGCGTCCACTCCTGTTGTCTTGAATATACTGCATTGAGGCAGTATCCCGTCGAGTACCGGCGGTTGGTAGGGTCCGGGAGATGAGCGATACACCCGTTTCGATTAATTATTATCCGGCCTCGGCAGCAGAGGCGTTTACCGTTGCCGGGACAAGACTCAATAAACTCGGTTTTGCCCGTCGGTTGAGCCAGCATGATCCGTCGTTATTCAGTGACGAGATCAAAACACGCGGCGCAATCGTCAACCGTCTGGGCTGGCTGGAGTCGTTCAAAACGATGAGAGAGGCGCTGCCCGCGCTGGAGTCCCTGACCGATGACGTGCGAAAATCGGGACTCGATCAGGTCGTCCTGGTGGGGATGGGCGGTTCGAGTTTGTGTCCGGAAGTGCTGGGCCGGGTCTTCGGTCTGCCCGACTATCTGCAAACCTATATTGTCCTCGACTCGACCTCGCCGGAGGCCGTGCGCAACGCAACGGCAATAACCGACCCGGCACGGACTCTGGTTATTGTCGCGAGCAAGTCCGGCGGCACGGTGGAAACACGCTCACATGCCGACTTTTTCTTTGAGCGTCAAAAGCAGGCAACCGACAATCCCGGTGCGCATTTTTTGGCGATTACCGATGAAGGTTCATCGTTGGAACAATGGGGCCGCGAGGCGAATTTCCGTGGGGTGTTTCTAAACCCGGCCGATATCGGCGGACGGTTTTCCGCGATTTCGTATTTCGGCCTGGCGCCGGCCGCTTTACTCGGCATTCCCCTGGAAGATTTATTGACCGCAGCGGAAACCGTCCAACAGCAGGAGCAAGCCAGCGGCCCGGCGGGAGAGCTTGGCGCATTTCTTGTTGCCTGCGCCGATTTGGGACGGGACAAGATTACGTTCCTTCCCTCACCGGGAACCGCGCCCCTGATCCCCTGGGTCGAACAATTGTTAGCCGAGAGCACCGGCAAAGGCGGTCGGGGAATTTTTCCAATTGAGGGAGAACCGGCCGGAACGCCCGCGCACTATGCCGCCGACCGCGCGTTTGTCTTCACCCGGTTTGCCGATGAGCCCGAAATGTCAGCGACGACAGCTGAATTTGCGGCGGCAGGTTTTCCGGCAGTCGAGATCGTTTATGCCGACCGGCCCGCGCTGGGGGGAGCATTTTTGCAATGGGAATGGGCCACGGCCGCGGCGGGATGCCTGTTGGGGGTCAATCCATTCGACGAACCGAATGTGACCGAAAGCAAAAATAACACCGGTCGTCTGCTGGAGGAATTTGCGGAATCCGGTCAGTTGCCAATTTGGCCGAAGGTCGCCGAGGCCGCGCGACTTTCGGTTCGCGCACCCGATGAGTTTGCCGGGCAAACTATCGACCTGCCCACGATTCTCGCTGAATGGTGTAAAAAGATTAAGCCGGGAGATTATGTCGCCCTGCTGGCCTACCTGGCTTCCGCTCAACAATTAGAAGAACAGTTAACCAGAATGCGATTGGCCTTCCGTGACCGCCTGGGCGTGGCGGCTCTACGGGGTTGGGGGCCGCGTTTCTTACATTCAATCGGCCAGTTGTACAAGGGCGGCCCGGCGCGCGGACATTTTATTGTGATTACCGCACAAATACCGGACGATCGGGATATTGCCATTCCGGGACGTCCCTATAGTTTTGGCCGCCTGATCACCGCCCAGGCGTTGGGCGATGCCCAGGCGTTGGTTCATCGTGACCGCCCGGTCCTGCAGATAGAATTAGACGATGATCCCCGGGTAACAATGGAAACACTTGGCGATCTGCTTATTGAGGCAATTGCCTCGGTAACCGGCTGATCTCGTCCCGGTAGGCTTGTGTCGGTCAAGCTGGTACTGTAAGATTGTTCGAGAGAAAAAGCGGAGGATGAAATAATGAAGATGAATATTGTCCGGGTTTTGTATGCACTCACGATGGCGGTATTGGTTACAATGGCGGCCGGCTGTGGGTTCAATCGCTATCACCAATTTGTCCGCCCCGAGATCGCCGAGGAGGCGACAATCGAGGGCTGGACGATCACTCCCCGACTGGAGCGGCTGGAACAGGGGATCAGCGGACAAATCGAAGAGTATACAATGGTCGTGGCGGCCGATATCTCGCCGTCATTCCGCCGTTATCGGCTGGGCATCGATTCGGTCGAGATTTTTCTGCCGGAGGGCAACGCCCTGCAAACCCAACACCTGCAATTCACCTTCGACAATCAACAAACCGAGATCACCGCTTTCGAGCGGCGATATCCCGGTGTGCGTCTGCCGACCGATCCCGAAGCGTTGTATTGCAAATTGCACCTGACGTTGTTTAACAGCGCCGCCCAGGAACGCTGGAACCAGACCATCGATTTCGAATTCCGTTCACACTGGAAGAAGAAATTCTGGATTTTCAGCAAGGACTGACCGGCAGCGCCGGGCAGCTTAAGACCTTTGATCCGGCAAGGCCGGATCATGCCGATAAAAAGGGAGTAGACTGCGCAGCAATCGGCGGTCTTCGGGTTGGGCGATGACCAAAAGAATAATTGCCAGTGACGGCAAACTACAGACAACCGTAGCCGGCACGATCCGGCCCCAGCCAATCAGGTCAACATACTGCGCGGCCAGATAGGCCGAGGCCAGCGAGGGTAACGCCGCCAGGGCGCTAACGATCATGCGTCGGTAATATGTGGCCAGCGGTATTTGGGCATATCGCCGGACTAACAGCGGCAGGTAGAGACCGTTGCGGGCGGTCAAACAGATTGCCGAGGCCAGGGCGATGCCGATTATCCCCCATTCGAGCCGGATGACCGCAAAAATCGACAGCGCCGGGTTGATCAGCGCAATTACCAGCGCCGAGAGTGAACTTTCCCGTATTTGGCCAATGCCGATCAGGAGGGAAATCGAGACATAGGCGCTGACAGTGATGGCCATGGGAAAAGCGATGACCCGCAGAACATTGACCGCCCCGGACTGTTCCGGGCCGACCCAGGTGAGGATTAATGGTCGGGCAAGCGCGAATAACAGGCAGGCCATCAACCAGCCCAGCGGCATGATCAACCGGTCGGCACGCCGAACCAGCGATTGCAATTGGTCGATCTTTCCTTCGGCTTGGAGTATGGTAAAACGCGGAACCAGCACGGTCGTGAACGAACCGATCACCGCGCGGAAAAGCAGTCCCCATTTCGCCCCGCAAAAATACATGGTCACCGCCGCCGAGCCCAGCAGCCAGCCGGCGATCAGGATGTCTGCCTGGCTGAGGATGATCAGGCCGACTCCGGCAATCAGTACGTCGAAAGCAAACACCGAGAGGGGCCGCAACAGCGTCCGGTCGAAAGTCCGGGGGAAAATCCGCATGCCTGGCAGGAGCAGTCGGGCATAATACCAGCCGGCGACGGTTCGTAAAATTGCTCCGGCCAGCGTACCCACACCAAGCCAGAGTAACGAGACGCCATATAGCTCAGACAGGCCAATAATCAAGGTCAACCGTACGAGTCCCCCGGCGATCATCACGCCGTATTCCAGGTCGAATCGTTGACGGGTGAAATAGGCGACGGCCCACCCGCTGCGCGCAATATCCAGGCAGACTGACGCGCCCAGCAACAGCGTAAGAGCTTGGGCGTCGCCCAAAAATTCCGGCGCAAACGGGAAGAAGCGGTCGGCCAGCAGAGCCAGACCAACCGTAACCGCAAAACCGCAGAAACCCAGACCGATCAGGATGAGGGATGAGGTTCCATAGTAACGACCGGCCTCGACCGATTTGCCCCGGCCGAGCGCATGGGTGACAAAACGGCCGGCGGCGGTCTGCACCGCAGTCGGGATAATGGTGAAAAAAACGAGCAACGAACTCAGCCAGGGCACCAGGCCGTACGCCTCGGCGCCGAGTCGGCCGACAAAATAGGCCACGACAATCAGCGCAATAACCCCATCGACAACCAGATTGCCCAGCTTGACCAGGGCGTTGATCGAGAGACGCTGCTCTTTCATCGGATTAACTTTCCGATCTGTTCGAGCACCGGCTGCATCAGTGTCTGTTTGGCAAAAGTGTGTTTTGCCTCGGTCGAGATTTCGCCGCCGGCGGTATTCGGTGATTGTAACACCTCGCGCAGGGCCTCGGTCAAGGCCGTCACCGACAGCGGCAACACCCGTCCCAGACGGTAGGTTTCAATTAATTCGGCCATATTTCCCTGCCGAGGGACCAGTCCCAAAATCGGTGTTCCCAGTTGAATCGCCTCATATATCTTGCTGTTGATATTACCGGGATACGCCTCGGGGATCAGCACCAGCGAGAAATCAATCTCGGCCACCAGGCCGATGGCCTCCGGATACGGCAGTTGTCCCAACGATTTGTAATTTTGCAATTTTTCAAGTTTGGCAATCGCCGGGAAAAAATTATCACCGGCACTGACAAAGGAAAACGGTATTTGGTCGCTTTCAAGCTGTTTTAGCGCGCGAATAAATATTTCTCCCAATTGGTCATACCCGAAGTAGGTTTTACCGACAAAACCGATCACCGGGCGACGGCCAAAGTGCGTGTCTGGAGGTATTGCGGACGCGGCAATATCGGCATCGGTGCCCAGATAGTTGACCAGAATCTTGCCGGATTGGCCGAACAAATCGACAATCATCTGCCGATGTGCCGGTGATTCGACCAAAAGCATATCGGCGGTTTTAACGATCTGTTTCAACGACTGCCGTCCGCGCAAACAGAGATGTTTGGCCCAGGCCGAAATCGCGCGCTGTCGCAGATATTCCTCATCAATCCAGTTGCCCACCCAGGGATCACGGAATTCGGCGACCCAGCAAAAAGAGAACTGCTGCCGCAATTTCAACGCCGCAAGATGTTCGCTGCCATGGCCAAAAACGGTATAGACCAATTCGGGCGGGTCCTGTGCGAAGATTCTGACGGCCAGATCGAATATTTCCCGCGACCAGCGGTCGGACACTCGTCCGGGAGGAACACGGAGAAAGCGGCGCGCCCGGGCAATCAGCGTATCTGAATCGTCAGCCGGGAAACGGAAAACCCGGTTGTCTGGCGCCGGTGAATCCAGGGAATCGTCTCGAGGATAAGCTGTAAAATCCGCACCAATCACCGTCACCCGATAACCGGCTTTCAACAGTTGTTTGACCGTCTCGCGGTTGCCGCGTGCAGCTGTTCCCCCAACCGGGGGATAGGAGCAGGCGATAAACAACAGGTGGTGAGCGGGGCTTTCTGTTTCGGCTGAGGTCATCGATTACTCCTGTCCAACCGACAGAGTAACCAAACAACCCGGCCGGAACAACTCCTGAACGTTGCCGCCTGAATCGACAATTAGCGGTTCCACTCAGGGAATGTTCGCCGTATGTTATCTCCGGTCGGAGCTTCAGGGGAATAATCCAGTACGAGGATCAACTTCCGGCCAGGGGCAGGTGATGACTATTCGGTCGATTTACAATATCCTGATTGTGCTGTCGATTGTGTTGATCGGATTTGCCTCGAATCTCGCCCGGGCGGCCGACTCGTTGCAGGCACGGGTAATCTGGCTTGAAGACGGACAGATTTATTTCAATGCCGGTGAAAAAGACGCCATTGGACAGGGGTGGAGCTACCGACTCATTCTCCAACCGGGCGACACTGTCGCCTACCCTGGAATTATCAATCAGGTCTACCCGGCCATCTCCAGCGCACCTGCCGGGCAAATCCCGGAACTTACACCGGCCGAGTTGATTGATCTCCCGTTGGCCTGGCTTTTCCCGCCGGCGGATACCCGCGCGAATCTTGGATACCTGCGGGTCGGTTGTGTGGGCTACAGTGACCTTGTCAACCCCTTGCGCGAGATTGTGAACCGGCCGTTCTTGTCCTCGGTGTTCTACCCTTTTGCGCGCAGTGGTGATTTGGGCCGAATCTGGCCCGACTCCGGTTACGGTTGTCTGCAAACTGATGACGGCCGTCACTGGCAATTCATGCCCGATAGTACTGTCTGGCCCGGCGGCGAATTCCCCGCGACTTCGGGCGCGCTGGCTGACCGGCTGGAGCAGATGCTTACGCACAATAATGATCGCAACTGCCCGACATTTTGGGCGTTGCGACCGTCGGCGAATGACCCGCTGGGCCCGGCCGGGGTCAAGTTTGAGGGTTTTTCCCCAATGGGCGACAGCGCACTTGTGCTGGAGTATGCCACTTCGTTTCACTCGCTGCCGGAATATTTCATTTCCGGTGAGTGGCGACGTGCTCTTGTCGGGGCCAGCGATTATGATGCAAAACCAAACCAGCGTTCTCGTTACTGGTTCAGGAGCGAGGACAGGGTCTGGCGGCCCGCCGCCTCTCCGCCGGCAATTTTCCCGTTTTTACTCGATTCGATCAGCGTTGTGCCGTTTGAAAACCATCCGGATCAATGGCTGGCATTCGAGCTGGGGCAGCTTGATCTGGGGCTGTTGTCCATCGAGGATATGTTGCGCACGACAATGTACAATTTACAATTTAATTTTGTCTCCTCGGTACAAAATGAACTGATTGTCTTCGGCGCTAATCAGCAAAAAACCGACCTGGCTGATAACCGCCTCACCACGGCCGTTTCCTACCTTGTCGACAAATATTCGCTGGTGCAGGTCCTGCTTGCCGACCAGGGCGAAGTTGCCGACCAAATTTTCCCGCCCTTGGGTGAGGCCGACGCCGAAGCTTTCTACCCTTTCGATCCTTACCGCGGACAGCGGATCATGCGGGATATTGAAATTGACCGGCCATTGCGGTTTTATGTCGACACCCGCATTGATCGTGGAATGACGGTTGCCCGGCATCTTGCCGGGAAATTGTACGAAAATGGAGTACGGACGGAATTGATCCCCGCCGATCGGGAGAAATTCGCCGCCGCCGGTGATCAGCTCGATTTGTTTTTGTATGCCTGGCCGGTCGACGCGGCGGCGCCGGATCGAACATTGTATCCGTTTTTGTATTATCCCGGTCGGGCCTGCGGCAGCAATCCTCTGGGGGTTGATGAACCGCGTTTTTTGAATTTACTGGAGAAAGCGCGCCGGGAACCGGATGGTGAGGCGCGTGCCCGATATTATCGTGAGATCGAGTATGTCCTGTTGGCCGAGCCGTATCTTTGCCCGTTGTACCGACCGGTCAAAACAATCGCGGTATCGAAGCGATTGCCCGATCTGCGATTGACCCCCTGCGGGGAAATCGATATCGTACCGGGGGGAAAGTGAACACACCACGAGGGAGCACCAGGTGAGGAAAAAAATATTTATCTCATTTCTGATTGTTGCCGTCGTTCCGGCAATCATCACGATAATCGCGGCCAATATGTTCGCCCGGCGGGAACTGGAAGATATCCGTCGCCGCAATGCAACAACCGGATTGGCGCGACTCGATGCGAACGTGGTTGAAGAGATGGCCCGGGTTGGTTCGGCGGCCAAAAACGGGGCGGCCGATCAGGAAATCCGTCGTATCCTGGCGCGGCGCAGACAATTGGGCAGCGTGTTCCAGGCCCAGTTGATTAACCAGATTACCGAGCGCAACCGCAAGGCCGGTTGGGATTTTTCGGCGATTATCGACACCAATGGAGTGATTTTGGCTCGAGGTGATTATCCTTCCTCGTACGGCGATACGATCGATTACCGTTCTGTTTTTGGGGTACAGACTATCGACAAACCAATTGTCAGCGGCAGTCCGCCACTCGAACCGTATTTCGGCACTGGTGGTTTGCTGGGGATAGCGCCGATTGAGTGGCAGGAACAACGGCTGGCCTATTTGATCGTCGGGACCGATTTTACCGCCCGGCGACTGCGCGAATGGGTTGGCGGCTGGGCGATTCCCTCGATGATTGTCGGTGACGGTATCGTCCTCAATCAAAGTGAAGACATCCCCGAGGCGGTGATGACCGCCGAGTTATATGATGATATCTATGCCGGCCCGCCGGTATCATCGGTGTACCTGAATAATCGCCGTTATCTGGTTGGCCGCGAGCGGTTGACCCGGATGGGGTCGGGAAAACCGCCGTTGATGATCTTGATTTTTTTCGATTCGAAACCGGTCGACATGGCCGTCGAGAAATTGTTGTACTCGCTGCTGGCTACTGCGGCATTGGGATTGTTGCTGGCCCTGGTTTTTGGCGCGATGGTTGCGCGGATGCTGACCCGTCCGCTGGACGACATCACGCAGGCCGCCGACCGGATTTCGGCGGGTGACTGGGACGCCGATGTGATCAATTTTACCGGTGGTGAGGCCGGCCGGATGGCCGATGCGTTTAACCGGATGATCGGCGACCTGCGCCGGTCGCGTGACCGGCTGGTGCAATCTGAACGGATCGGCGCCTGGCGCGACGCCGCCCGTAAAGTCGCCCATGAAATCAAAAATCCCCTCTCGCCGATTCAAATTGCCGCCGAAGACCTCAAAGCGGCCTATAAACCGGACGATCCACAATTCGCCGCAACGCTCAATCAGGCGGTCAGGATGATTACCGAAGAGGTGGATTCGATCAAGCGGTTTATCGACGAATTCGCGTCGTTTGCCCGCACCCCCCGGCCGACATTCGGACTGGTCGGGATTAATAAATTGATTGCCGAGGCCTGCGGGGTGTTTGCCGCCGAAGAAAAAGCCGGGCGGATTATCAAGCCGGTAATCGATACGATCACCATTCAGGGCGATTTTGAATTGTTGAAAAAAGCCCTGGTTAACCTGATTAAAAACGGGTTGGAGGCCTCGGCCCCGGACGGACAGGTTTTGTTGACGGCAATCGAGGAAGATGAAACGGCGATTATCACCATCGACGACACCGGCAAAGGGTTCTCTCCCGAGATAAAGGACCGGTTATTTACCCCCTATGCCACCGACAAACAGGACGGCACCGGCCTGGGACTGGTGATCGTGCAGGGAATCATCGTCGACCACGGCGGCATAATCACCGCGGATGAAAACACTGACGGCGGCGCGCGGTTTGTCATCCGCCTGCCCAAAAACCCGCCGAGAAAAGACGATTAGCCGATTATGCCCACGGTTTTAGTCATCGACGACGAGACAAATATTCTGCGCAGTCTCCATACGGCGCTGAGCAGGCGGGGGTATGATGTTTTGACCGCGCCTAACGGCGTCGAAGGCATTCGCCAGCTTTCCCCAACAGTCGATGCTGTCCTGTTGGATGTGCAACTGCCTGATTTCGACGGGTTAAAAGTCCTGCAAAAAATCAAGGAAAAATTCCCCGCACTTGGGGTGTTGATGATCTCCGGCCATGCGACGATCGAGACAGCGGTTAAAGCGGTGAAGCTGGGGGCGCATGATTTTTTGGAAAAGCCGCTTTCGTTGGAGAAAGTCCGGATTGTGCTGGACAACCTGCTGAAACTTCGCCGGCTCGAGGATGAAGTCGAAATCTGGCGGGAGCGCGCGGGTGAGGGCGGACTGTTGATCGGCGATGCGCCGGCAATGAAATCACTGCTCTCGGAGATTTCGCGCGCCGCACCGACCGACAGCCGGGTGCTGATTACCGGGGCCAACGGGACCGGCAAGGAAATGGTTGCGCGGATGATTTATGCCGGCTCGAAGCGCAAAGACCGTGAATTTCTGGCGGTCAACTGCGCCGCAATTCCGGATGAATTGATCGAATCGGAATTATTCGGCCACGAAAAAGGGTCGTTCACCGGCGCAACGGGGAAAAAAACCGGTAAGTTCCAGCAAGCACACCGGGGAACGTTGTTTTTGGATGAAATCGGGGATATGTCGGTGCGGACCCAGGCCAAAGTCCTGCGTGTACTGGAAGATGGCCTGGTCACGCCGGTCGGGGGAGCAGCACCGGCAAAAGTCGATGTGCGGATTCTGGCGGCGACAAACAAAGATATTCCCACCGAAATCAAGGACGGGCGGTTCCGCGAGGATTTGTTTTACCGGTTAAACGTTATCCCGATCCACCTGCCCCCGCTGGTCGAACGGAAATCGGATATCCCTCTGCTGGTTGAACATTTCCTGCAGATAACTGCCGACAAACTCGGCCGGGCGACCAAAAAAATCAATGCCGGGGCGGTTGAATTGCTTGCGGCACACGATTTCCCCGGCAATGTGCGTGAGTTGCGCAATATCATCGAGCGGCTGGTAATCATGGCCGAGGGCAAAGTGATCACTCCGGCCGATGTCCGTCGCTGGCTGCCGCAGGTAGGCGCCGAGACCGATACCCGCTCGCTGAGGGAAGCAGCCGATGATTTCGAACGCGAGTATATCCGGAAAACATTGGATGATTGCGGCGGGAATGTTACGCGGACGGCTGAACAGCTGGGCCTCGAACGCTCACATCTATATAAAAAAATGAAGGCATTGGGGATGAAAGCGGGCGCATAACCCGGTTAATGGAGAATCGCCCCAATGCGACTGGTCCGGACAGCGCCTCAAGCCGAGTTTCCCCCCGTTCGCAGAGCGGGGACCCGGCGGTGAACTGAAAACATTCCCAAACAAATTACATCTTCACCAGTTCCACCCGGCGGTTGTTCTGCCGTCCCTCGGGAGTGGCGTTCGAATCGACCTGGTTGGCCTCACCGAATCCCTTAGTCTGGAGGCGGGTTTCATCAATCTTGTATGTCTTTACAATATAGGCCTTGACCGCCGCGGCGCGTTTATCACTCAACGCCAGATTGTAGGCCTCATCGCCCTGGTTGTCGGTGTGCCCCTCGATCATTAATTTCAAATCTTTGTGTTCGGTGAGCATCTCGCCGATTTGTTTGAGCGTCGGCGTCGATTCGGGGCGGATCACGTCGGAGCCGGAGTCGAAATAAATTCCCCGGGTTGCCACCCGACCGTTGGCCGTTAACTGGTCATAGAGGATTTTCTTGCCGCCCTCGGCCACCCGGATGTGGTCGATCAGGATACCATCCGCGGAGAAATTGTAGAGGTAAAAGTGGATTTTGTCCGAGTGGATAAAATCGGCATTAGGGACGTTGGCCACCCGCTTTTCGTTGATATAGACTTTGAGGTATTTCTTGTAGCCCATAATCCGGCAGGTGACGATACCGTTCCAGATTTTTTTATCGGTGGAGGCCTCTGCTGTGCCACCCCCGTCACCGGTAATTCCGCCCCCACCGTGACCGATCTTAATATAGGAATGGTAGCCCGCCGGATCGCCCGACGGATCCCAACCGGATATTTTCAGTACCCCGCTGGGAAGATAGAAATCAAATTCGATCGTGAAACGCTCGGGGAGTATGCCGGGTAGCGGCACATTGAAGTCCGCATTTGTGCCCAGCCGTAAAAACCGCCGGCCCTGCCATTCGGCGACTTCCATGTTGCCCTCCTCGAACTCCAGCCGTTCGGGAAAATCGCCGATCGGAGATTTTTCGAAATCCTCGTAGTAAAGAACCTTATCACCGGGAACAAAATCATAGTTGAGCCAGGCCCCTTCGCCGGGCTTGAGCTGGGCCGCCCCACCGCCGGTAGCGGTAGTTTTGGTTTTGCCGGCCGGTTCTTTGGCTGATTCTTTGGTATCGTCGTCGGCCTTTTCATCATTAGAGCCGCCCTCCAGGGCATCGTCGATGGTCTGGTCGACTTTCTCGTCGGCTTGTTTTTCGACTTTGTCTTTGACTTTCTTTTTCAGACTGCCAAATTGGGCCGCCGCTGGATCGGGAAAAACGAACAATGCCAGCAATAATGCGGTAACCATCCACACCAAACCGTATTTTTTCATAACACCCTCCCGCCGGACACGTTCGTGTCCGAATCTTTTGCATTTCGAACCAGTTCTTTCAATTTAAGCATCGGATCTCCGGTGTCAAGTATCCGGTCGAGTGTCCTTTCGCCCTACCCGGCGGGTCGGAGATTGCACCAGTTGTCTGCTAACCGATAATAAAGGGTGTGAGTTCTCTTTAATATTCCGGCGTTGAGAGTGCGCTGATAATGGGATGCCGGCAGGACGCCGGTGCCGGATTCGACAACATGGTCGATCTTGCGCGAGACAACCCGGAGGGCATCAATATCGAGACCGGAATCGGTTTCGTTTAGCAAGGTAATCGGCGGTTTTAGTATGGCTGTCTGCTGCCAAAAAAGCTAATGAGAGAGGGTTTTTGACACCCGCTCCAGCGGGATGCCTGCGCCCTCTTTTCTGATGGTCTGGTTCATTGAGGCCTCGAGATGGTTATGCAGCGCAATTTTGACCGAGCGAGCATCGCCGGCCAGTTCGGCCAGGGTCATCTGATGCAGGACGCCGCCGACCACACTGTCCAGGATGGCCCAGAGCGAGCGCAGGGTACACGATAGTGAGTTGGCGCAATCGCCGGTTGTGCCGACAAATCGGTCGCAAAATCCTTTGTCGAACAGGCGGCCGCCCAGCGATTCAAGAATCCGGCCGACTGGAATTTTCTCTGCCTGCGCCGCGAGCACATACCCCCCTGAGCGCCCACGGACACTCCTGACCAAGCCCGCCTCGCGCAAAATCATCATCAATTTACGGACATTTGCCACCGAGAGTCCCTCTTGCTCGGCGATATCGCCGATGGTCATTGACGCGCCGGGTTGGCAGCGACCCAGTTGGATCATGCAACGCAATCCATATTCTTCTAATGCAGAGACCTTCATGTCTTCACACCTTTCGCCTGTTTTCACAATAGAATACGAAATGGTAACCATTTGTTTGAATATTATTAGGATATAATTCATCCACTTTTATTATACGTAGGTATCGATTGCCGAATCGGGTGATTATATCGGCGGTATTCGGAAGGCAACATAGTCATGGTTATTGACTTATATCGACTGTACCCGTTAAATAATCCAGAATTACGTTTGTGGCGTCGGGCAGGTAGTCGATATTTGTCGTGGCGTGAGGCCGGCACAAACGCCTGACCCGCCGGAGACGTTGAATTTAACCTGGAGACGGGTAAGCGGGGAATATTGCCGGACAGTTCCCGGCCATTTATCCGATATAATCTGTATAGACGCGGCGATAATGTTAGTGAGCAGACAATGACGAAAATCGCAGACAACATCCTCGAGACAATCGGCAAGACCCCCCTGGTCCGATTAACACGGATCGGAGCGGAGTTTGATACGGAAATACTGGTCAAACCGGAATTCCTTAATCCGGCGGGTTCAGTCAAAGATCGGATGGCCTGGTACATAATCGAACAGGCCGAAAAAGACGGCCGCCTCAAACCCGGGGGGACGATTATTGAGAACACCTCCGGCAATACCGGTGCGGGGGTGGCCATGGCCGCGGCAATCAAGGGATATAAGGCGATCTTTACGATGCCCGACAAGATGTCGACCGAAAAAGTCAATTTGCTGAAGTCCTACGGCGCCGAAGTGGTGATTACCCCGACCGATGTTCCCCCCGATTCACCGGAATCGTATTATGAAACCGCCAAACGGCTCGTTCGGGAGACACCGGGTGCGTTTTATCTGAATCAATATCACAACGAGGACAACATCATGGCCCATTACCACTCGACCGGGCCGGAAATTTTCGAACAAACCGGCGGCAAACTCGATGCTTTCATTGCCGATGTCGGCACCGGCGGTACATTGTCCGGAACGGCACGTTTCTTAAAAGAGAAAATCCCCGGAATTAAAATTATCGGCGTGGATATCAAGGGGTCGGTTTTTTATGACTGGTTCAAGCGGGGAGAACTGATTGAACCGTTTGTTTATCAGGTTGAGGGGATTGGCGACGATCAACTGACCGGGGCAATGGATTTCGAGGTGGTCGACGACATGGTTCAGGTCGAGGATAAAGAATCGTTTTTGATGACCCGGCGGCTGTGTACCGAAGAGGGAATGTTTGCCGGGGGGTCGTCGGGTTCGGCGGTGACCGGAGCGCTCAAGTGGCTGGCGAATAATCCCGACACCGGCCGGGTGGTGACGCTGCTCCCCGATTCGGGTTCGCGGTATCTTTCCAAGTGTTATAATGACGACTGGATGCGCGAGAAGGGATTTTAGACTAAAGATGGACGACCGGGAAATGAAATTCGATACACGGGCCGTCCACGGCGGCCAGAAACCAGAGCCGATTACCGGGGCGATCACCGTCCCGATTTTCCAGACCTCGACGTACGTGCAGTCCGGCCCGGGCGAGCACACCGGCTATGAATATACCCGAACCCAAAACCCGACCCGTGAAGCGCTGGAGCGTAACCTGGCCTCGCTGGAGGGCGGCACACACGGGATAGTTTTCGCCTCCGGGATGGCGGCAATCTCGACGGTGATGACTTTATTGAAATCCGGCGATCATGTAATTTGCTCCGATGATGTCTACGGCGGAACCTACCGGGTGTTCGAAACGGTGTTTCGCGAATTTGGTCTGGATTACACCTATGTGAATACGTCGAATTTGGCCGAGATCACCGCCGCCGCCAGGCCGGAAACCCGGATGCTCTGGATCGAATCGCCGACCAACCCGTTACTGAAGATTACCGACTTGCGCAAAGCGGGGGACATTTGCCGGGGAAATGGCTGGATATCGGTTGTCGATAATACCTTTGCTTCGCCCTGTTTCCAACGGCCGCTGGAGTTCGGCACCGACATTGTGGTCCACTCGATGACCAAGTATGCCGGCGGCCACGCCGATACTGTCGGCGGGTGCGCGATTACCTCGGATGAAAAACTCGCCGAGCGGCTGCGGTTTTCGCAAAATGCGGTAGGGGCCTGTCTGGGGCCGTTCGATTGCTGGGTTATTTTGCGCGGTTTGAAAACACTCGGCCTGCGCATGCGCCAACATGAGAAAAACGCTCTGGCCATTGCGCATTATCTGGAAAAGCATGCGCGGGTTAAGCAGGTGATTTACCCGGGCCTCCCCTCTCATCCGCATTATGAACTGGCGAGTGCGCAGCAATCCGGGTTCGGCGGGATTGTTTCATTTTATCTGGATGGCGATATTGAGGCAGCCCGCGTAGTCTGCAAATCGACGAAACTGTTCCGGTGCGCCGAATCGTTGGGTGGGGTGGAATCGTTGATCGAGCATCCGGGGATCATGACCCATGCCTCGATCCCCGAGGCAATCCGCGCCGAGAAGGGCCTGACCGACAATCTGATTCGGCTTTCGGTCGGGATCGAGGATGCCGACGATTTGATTGCCGATCTGGACCAGGCGTTCAGTTTGGGCTGAAATCGGGCTATACGGCAGGCCCGTAATTTTACTTTGACCGGCAATTGATCCTGATGACAACCTTCTCATTTACAGGCAATAAGTTGTCGGCTCCGGCGTGAATTATTTGTTTCAGTTTGCCATTTTATGGCAGCATTATTCATTTTCGTGCGAGTTTTTTGCCCGGCCGAAATGGCGGCTCAAACTGATGTTTGATTTGTGGTCGGCCGGTGTGCCGCGCGAGCGGAAACAACCGCATTTGTTCGACGCCCGCAAATGGTATACCGATATGTGCGAATCGCTCGGTGGGATTATCAATCAGGGGATAAAGGACGGGTCGTTTAAACAAGTCGACAGCAAGTTTGCCGCTACGGTGATGATTGCCACCCTCGACGGGATCATGTTTCAGGCGGCGCTGGGACTGGTTTAGCTGGCCGACCCAAAAGTGCCCGATAAACTCTGCCGGGCATTGCTTGACGGAGTATTATAAAAGGGAGTTGGTGAGTATGAAAAAGTATGCGACAGGATTGTTGCTGGTATTGATCGGAATGTGTGTGGCGGCACCGGTCAGTGCCGAGATCGACTCGACACTCGATGTCCACGCGATTATCCGGAAAATCGACCAGCTCTACCGGAGTTCGTCGAGTTATGCCGAGATGGAAATGGAGATAGTCACGCCTCACTGGCAGCGCACGCTGTCGATGCAGGCCTGGTCGGAAGGTACCGACAAATCATTCGTCCGGATTACTTCACCCAAGAAGGAAAAAGGTGTGGCCACGCTCCGGATTGACAACGAGATGTGGAACTATCTCCCCAAGGTCAACAAGGTGATGAAAGTTCCGCCATCGATGATGATGAGTTCGTGGATGGGGTCGGATTTTACCAATGATGACCTGGTCAAGGAGTTTTCTCTGTTCGAGGACTATTCCTATGAATTAATTGAGGTCGAGGGCGGGAACGACGACGAGTATTACGTCAATTGTATCCCCCGTGAGGATTTGCCGGTTGTCTGGGGCAATATCGTCACCGCCTGTCGCAAGGCCGACTATCTCCCGGTCTGGCAGAAATTTTATGACGAGAAGGGTAAATTGATCCGGGTGTGGACCTATACTGATATTCGCAAATTCGGCAAACGTTTAATCCCGGCGACGATGGAGATTGTGCCGCAGAACAAAAAAGGGCATAAAACCGTGATGCGTTACCTGAAAGCGGAGTTTGATCTGCCGTTGGCCGACGATGTATTCTCCCTGAGGAATTTGCGGGCAAACAAATAGTGAGTATCGATGAAGACGATTTTCAAAATTGCTCTGCGGAATGTCTGGCGTCAACGCCGCCGCACAGTGTTAACCGTGCTGACGATGTTTTGCGGTTTTACCCTGGCGGCTATTTCGTTTGGCCTCTCCGATGGGTCGTATAATTCGATCATCGACCTGTTTACCCGCAACCAGCTCGGCCATATCCAGGTACATCGAGTGGGGTATCTCGACCGGCCATCGTTGTATACAACCATCGATGATTATCAGCAAGTCGGTGAACGTATTGCCGGGGTGAAGGGCGTTGCTGCCTGGTCGCCGCGTTTGTATGCTGCCGGGTTGGTGTCGGTTGGCGAGAAAAGTACCGGGGTACAGATTGTGGGTATCGACCCGGCCCGCGAGGACCGGACCACCGGTTTTGCCCGAAAGATTACCATCGGGAATAATCTTCCGGCGACCCCCGCGCATGAATCGCTGATCGGCAAAGGGTTGGCGAAAATACTCAAGGCCGAGATCGGTGATACGATTGTCGTCGTTTCACAAGGCGCCGACGGTTCGATTGCCGATGATTTGTACCCGATCGTCGGCCTGGTCGACAGCGGTAATGAGCTGGCCGACCGTTCGACACTCTATCTTAACTTAGCCGATGCCCAGGAGTTACTTGTCCTGGAAAACCGCGTACACGAGTTGGTGATAATCGTCGACCGGCTCAAAGATGTCCCCGAGTTGACCAATGCCATCAAGGCCGCTCTGGACGACCCGACACTGCAAGTCTCCCCCTGGCAGGAGTTCGCCCGGGCGTTTTATACGGCGATGAAAGCCGACCAGCGGGGCAACTGGATCATGTTGGGGATCATTATAATTATTGTCGGTGTCGGCGTGTTAAACACCGTGTTGATGAATATCATGGAACGCCGCCGCGAATATGGGCTGTTGCGCGCCATCGGTACGCCGGGCGGCCTGATCGTGCGTCTAGTCCTCACCGAAACGGCAATGATGGCGATTATCAGTATGATCATTGGGACCATCGTGGGGTTGGCGGTCAATTATACACTGTCGGTTTATGGAATTTCGGGGTTCGAGCCGATGACCTATGGCGGAGTTGAATTCACAACCATGACCTCGGAGATCAACGCCCGGAGTTTTTATATTCCAGCGATCACCATCCTGGTGACTGCGCTGACTGTGAGTATCATTCCGGCGGTCAAAGCAGCGCACACTGCTCCCGCCCGGGTGATGCGGATGCAATAGGGAATACGCGATGTCGATGTATTTTAAACTCGCCTGGCGAAATCTGTTTCGCAACAAGCGACGGACACTAATTGCCGGTATCGCCATCGGCGTGGGCCTGGCCTCGCTGATTATGACCAATGCGTTGACCCTTGGAATGAAAGACAATATGATCGCCACGGCGACATCGTCTTTCCTCGGCGAGGGGCAAATCCACCGGCAAAAATACCGTGAAACCGGCGATGTTGACCTGACGATCAATGACTTAGACACAGTTACGGCCCGGCTGACCGACGACCCGCGAATCAAACGATACACCCTGCGGGTCTGGTCATACGGGATGATCGCCTCGCCGGTAAATGTCAGCGGAATCAGTGTGGTCGGCATCGACCCCGCCACCGAACGATACCTCTCCCAGGTTGACGACGCGATTACCGATGGCGAGTATTTCAGCGGTGACAACCGGCGGGATATTGTCATTGGCAGCAAACTGGCCGAGATTATGGAAGTGAAAATCGGCGACCGGGTGGTTCTCACAACCGCCCAGGCCCACAGCGGCGACCTGGCCCAGGAAATGTTCCGCATCTCCGGGATCTATCACTTTAATGTCGAGGAAATGGACCGGGGAATGGCTTTCGTCCGGTTGGGTGTTGCGCAGGAAATCCTCGGGCTTGAAGGCCAGGTTCATGAAATCGTACTGAAGTTCACGCAATCGGACATCGGCATGGATGAAAAACATCCATTCTGGTCGGAATATTCGGAGGACGGCAACGAAGCCGTTGCCTGGACGGTGCTGTTGCCGCAAATCAAGGTGGCTTTTGAGATGTCCGATCTCTCAACATTAATTGTCGGGATTATCCTGTTTGCCGTCGTCTCGCTGGGGATTATCAACACCCTGTTTATGTCGCTGTATGAAAGAATGTTCGAGTTCGGCGTGTTACGTGCGGTGGGAACCCGGCCGGGCGGCATGGCTGTCTTGATTCTCTACGAAGCCGGGGCATTGGCGATTATCAGCATAATCATCGGCGGGATTATCGGCTTTGTCGGCACATATATCTTATCCCAGGTCGGGATTGATTATACGGGTATTGAGTTTGTCGGCGTGACGTTCCGCAAGTTGCTCTACCCGGTGCTGACGCCGTCACAGTTTATCGTATTCCCCTTTTGGGTGTTTTTATTCACGGTGGTCGTCGGATTATATCCGGCTTGGTATGCTGCGCGGATGACACCCGCGGACGCGATGCGCAAGAGTATGTAGGAGGTGGGAAATGGCCGGGAACGAACAACATGATGTCATCGTGGCCCGCGACGTAAGAAAGACCTATGCCGAGAACGGCGTGCCCGTCGAAGCCGTTCGTGGGGTCAGCTTCACTATCACATCCGGCGAGTTCTCTGCTTTAGTCGGGCCATCGGGTTCGGGCAAGACAACGCTACTCAATATCATTTCAGGTTTGGACAGTCTGACCTCCGGTGAGGTGCTGCTCGACGGTCGCGAGCTTTCGGCAATGAGCGGGCGGGAGTTGTCGGATTATCGCCGCGACAGTGTCGGGTTTATCTTCCAGGCCTATAATTTAATCCCGGTGCTGACTGTGGAGGAAAATGTTGAATATGTCATGCTCCTGCAAGGGGTCGCCAAAGACGAACGTCGCGAACGGGTGCATACGATTTTGACCGAACTCGGCCTGGAGGGGTTCGCCCACCGTCTCCCACCCAAGCTTTCCGGCGGCCAACAGCAACGCGTCGCCGTGGCGCGGGCGATTGTTTCCGAACCGGCGTTAATCTTAGCCGATGAGCCAACCGCCAATCTCGATTCCAAAACCGGCGCCGAGCTGCTGGATATGATGCGGGAGTTGAACCAACGGCGCGGGATGACGTTTTTATTTTCGACCCACGACACGATGATTATGGAACGCGCCCGGCGGTTGATCACGCTCAAAGACGGGATGATCGACTCGGACACCGGCGAATCCTGAGGGCAGGCAATGAAACGGGGAATAGTCATATTGATGCTGGTGCTGGGTGGCTTATTTTCGCAGACCACCGATGCCATTGCCGGTGATGTTCAGATTGACGGGTATTATAAGAATTTTTTCATCGGCTATGACACGCCCAAAATTACCGGGATCCCCGACGAGCCGTTGCGCGGCTCAGTGACAAACCGAATCCGGCTGAATCTCGCATATCGCCCCTGTAAGTATGCCGTCTTCACCCTGGCGTATAATCTCGCCCCTCGTATCCAGGACAATGAATTATTTCAATTGACGGGAACCGGGCGGCCGGCTTACCGGGCGGTCGATTTCGATTCGCGTATTTATCCCAGGGAAGGCGAGCCGGTGCGGAGTTTCGGGTTGTTTCATAATCTGGACCGCGCGCTGTTGACGGTCAATTTACCCTGGGCCGATTTTTATCTCGGCCGTCAGGCCATTGCCTGGGGATCGGCGCGGTCGGTCAACCCCACCGACATCCTCGCCCCCTATTCCTATGATGAACTCGACACCGAAGATCGTTTGGGGGTGGATGCGGTTCGGGTGCGCATGCCGCTGGGTTTTATGGGTGAGCTGGATGCCGGCTGGGTGTTTGGCGATGATTTTGCATTCGATCAGAGTGCGATGTTTTTACGGGGGAAATATTATTTGCTCAACACCGATGTCTCGGCGATGGTTATCGGCTTTCGGGAAAACCTGCTGGTCGGGTTTGACCTGACCCGCTCAGTCGGCGGGGCGAGTGTCTGGCTTGAGGGTGCGCAGGTATTTGTCGGTGCGTTGGCCGATGGAAGTCGAGACCGTGGATTGGACTATTTCCGGCTGACGGTCGGGGCCGACCAGGCGCTGAGTCCGACCATATACGGATATGTCGAATTCCATTATTCTCAAGCGGGTGACGAGTATTTTCAGGCATACCACTCGCAATCGAAAAACGTGGCGTTCACCGACGGCGGAGTCTATCTGCTCGGTGAGTATTATCTCATCCCCGGTGTATCGTGGACGATCACCCCATTGTTGACGGGATCGGCGCAGGTAATGGTAGATTATTCGACGCAATCAGCATTGTTGTCGCCCAATCTGGAGTACAATTTTGCTGAGAATATATATCTGGCGGCGGGGGCATATATTGGGATTGGGGAAGGCCCTTATGCAATCAGCAGAGTAAATGAGCCAGATCCTGTCTACTCCCGATCCGAATTTGGCGGGTATTCGGATTTTTATTACACGTCTTTTCGGTTGTATTTTTAAAATTCAGACTTGTCTTTCCCGCGCAGGGGGAATCCAATTTTCTAGGGGACGAAATATGACCACAACGGCGGATGCAAAGCATCCGCCCTACATATGTTCATGCGCCAGATGGAGATCGACCTCGGTCGTGGGGCGGAATTCGATGTTGTCGAGTTGGAAGGTCATAGGATGAGTCTTTCTGCATTGAGCAACCTGGGCCGTCAAATCCCTTCATGAATTACTGATAGATTTACGGGAACTGCTCACTGGAGAGAAAAGGAGGATCATATCAAGAATCTTCCTTGACAAAATCAACGGCATCGGAAGGGACGAAACCAATTTGAATTGTCCGACTTTCAAATAGATAAGAACAAACCGAAACAAAATCATATTTGTCAGAGCCAGTGATGGCGTGCAAGATGTTCATGCTTTGCCCCTTACTTAGTTGCCCAATGATCGGTGAGTTGACGTCGGCCTTGCTATAAAGCGGTTGGTCGTGAACCAAACATGCAATTACTTTGCGGGCTCCCATGCCCCAAAGGTATTTTGAACGCTCCGCATGCTCTTGTTTTTTTAACAGTACACTTATTGCCAAGTCCAAACACTGCCGCACGAGTCGTACGTCTACTTCCTCGCAAGAGAATCTCGGTTCTCTTTTTACTATCCATTCATTAGTATTTTCGAATCTAAATACACTTGGCGTTAATCTTGTAATGTTCATAAAGTTCAGCGGGTCAATACCCCACTCCATGAGATCGCCGCGTAGTTGATTATGGTCCAGACGAATAAGATCGAACGGCTCCTTGACATTCTCAGCTATATACTTCGGATTCCGCGTATAAAAGGGAGCCCTTAGTCCTCTACTCTTCCGCTGTAAACCCAAGCCCACCGGTGAATCCGGCATATTTTTCCATCTATCGATCGCATAATCCTTCTCGAATTCCTCAAAAACAGCTTTTCGTATTTCAACGAGCGCGTCATGTAAATCACCTTGATCCAATTTCGCTTGACTACTCTCCAAGTAGTCTTTGGCCTTACCGTCTTTTAATAAGTCCAATAGTAATATCTCATGGAGTTCTTTCGAGTAGACCTGTTTAAGCAATGTGTTTATTGCAGTATCTGAGACAACACGGAAGTTCTTTACAGAGGCTGGCTCTGCAAGCTGTCCCAGATGTTTAACCGTCCGCCTCTGATCATTTAAGGCTCGCAACGTGCCCGATTTCGGTATCTTTAAATCCAGTTCTCGGACTTTGGTTAGGAGTTTTGGGAAGCTATAATCTTCAATTCTCTCTTTTTCATCGACTTTTTTTTCGATCAAGATCGCGTATAAAACTGATTCCAACGCATCCTGCAGCATGACCAAACCGGCGGATGCCATATATCGGTCTCCGCTTTCACATAGGTCAATTGACTTGTTGTAGAGGATTTTGGCGACCAGCAAACATTGCAGTGCTTCAGGATTCATAGAGTAATCCCCTCACCGTGGCCATAACCAACCTTATGGTAAACACGTACTAACAGCAATTATCACTTAGCGGCTGGCGCGCACCCTCAAGGGCACAGGTGAAGACACACGCCGGCCACTGGAAATACAATCTTTCCTACATCTTTGGCAGGTGGAAACAGATCACCTTCGGTTCGGTCATCTCCTGCAGGGAGAATTTGATTCCCTCGCGGCCGAGGCCGGAATATTTTACCCCGCCGAACGGCATCGAATCGAGACGATAGTCGGTCGACTCGTTGACCATCACCCCGCCACAGTCAAGTTCGTAAGCCGCCTTGAAAGCGATATCAACGTTGGAGGTGAAAATCCCCGCCAGCAGGCCGTAGGGCAGGGCGTTGGATTTGGCGATGGCCTCGTCGATATCATCAACCGGATAGAGATTAACTGTCGGGCCGAAAACTTCCTCGAAATGGATTGTGGCATTTTCAGGAACATTTTCCAGTACCGTCGGACGAAAACAGGCGCCGTCACGGGTGCCGCCGGTGAGGATTGTCGCGCCTTTGTCTTTGGCTTCGTTGACCCATTTTTCGACGCGCTTGGCCTCGCCCTCGGTAATCATCGGCCCGATATTGGTCTTCTCGTCGAGTTTGTTGCCGACGATATATTTTTCGGTCTGTTTCACGAACTCGGTTTTGAATTTCTCGTAGATTTCTTTGTGCACATAAAGCCGCTGGACACCGATGCAGTTTTGCCCCGCCGCCCAGAACGAACCGGAAACACACGATTCGACCGCATAATCGAGATCGCAGTCGTTCCAGACAATCACCGGCGAGTTGGAGCCGAGCTCCATGCCGATTTTTTTGATCCCGGCCTTGGTCGTGATATGCTTGCCGGCTTCCAGCCCGCCGGTAAATGAGATCATCCGCACCCGTTCGTCCGAGACAAGCTGATCGCCAATCGCCGGGCCATAGCCGGTGATCGCCTGCAAAGCCATTGGCGGCATCCCGGCTTCGACCATCACCTCGGCCAGTTTGAGCGCCGAGAGCGGGGTGACTGTCGCCGGTTTGAGGATTACCGCATTGCCGCCCGCGAATGCCGGACCGAGTTTGTGGGCGACCAGGTTGAGCGGGTCGTTAAACGGCGTGATGCAGAGGATGACCCCGATCGGGAAACGGTAATAGTACCCCTTGCGATTTTCACCGCCGGGGAACGAATCGAACGGGATCGTTTCGCCCATCACGCGCTTGGCCTCCTCGGCTGAAACCGTCAGCGTATTGACCGTGCGCATCGCCTCCTTGCGCGCTTCATTGATTGTTTTGGACCCCTCACGGGCGATGATTTGCGCAAATTCCTCCTGGCGCTCGGCCACGATGGCGGCGGTCTTAAACAGGATTTGCGCCCGGTCATAGACCGTCATCTTCTTGGTGATTTCAAAGCCCTTTACCGCCGCGGCGAGGGCGATTTCGACATCGGCTTTGTCGGCCTGCGGAACCGTATCGACCAGTGAGTTGTCGAATGGGTCGGTCACCTCGATTTTCTTATCACGGTCAACCCACTCGCCATTAAGCAGCATTTTCATACGCCACCCCCGATCTTGATCAAGTCGATAAGCAGCGAGTAACCGGTTTCGATCCGTCCGGCGCCCGGTCCGACAATGGTCACGTCACCGAGCGTGTCGGTAGTCACTGTCAGCGCGTTGGCTGCGCCGCCGACCCCGGCCAGCGGGTGGTTTAAATCGATTTGTTTGGGGGAAACGGAGGCCTTGACCACACCATTCTGCCGCCAGATCCGGCCGATGAGTTTGTAGCGTTTGCCGGCCTTTTTGGCTTTGGCGATATCGGCCGAGGTGATTTTGGTGATGCCCCGGCAGGAATAATCGGATGGTTTGCCTTTGGCGCCGAAAAAGACACCGGCGAGAATGGTCACTTTGGCCAGCGCGTCCCAGCCCTTGACATCGGCGTCGGGAACCGCCTCGGCATACCCGAGTTTTTGCGCTTTGTCCAGCGCGGTTTCGTAGCTAAGGCCCTCTTCCATTTTGGTCAGGATATAATTGGTCGTGCCGTTGAGGATACCTTTGATTTCCTTGATCTCACTCCCGGCGAGGGTGTCGCGAATCAGGTTGATCAGCGGCGTGCCGGAAACGACGGTGCCCTCGAAAAGGAACTGCACGCCTTTGCGTTGGGCCAGCCGCTGCAACGATGCATGGTTGAGGGCCACCGGACCTTTGTTGGTCGTAGTGACATGCATGCCTTTGTTCAACGCCGCGCGGATATGAGAAGTGGCCGGTTCGCCGGTCTTGATGTCGGTGTAGGTCACTTCCAACATGACATCGGCGTTGACCTTCTTAACAAAGGACAACGCATCGCCCTCGAACGGTGTCCCGGGGAGTTCGGAAAGTTTGCGGCCTTCTTTAGCATAGGCCAGCGCCTTTTTTAGGTCAATCCCCTTCGGGTTATAGACGCTGCCCTTGAGGAAATCCGCAATCCCGACAACGACCGGTTTGAGGCCATATTGTTTGGCGAGCAGCGCTTTCTTCCGGATCAGCAGTTCGGCCAACCCCTGGCCGACAGTTCCAAATCCCAAAAACATCAACTTCATAAGTCTATCTCCTCTCAATCATCATTGGCCAATTCGATTAGGCACGTGTCGAGCGAGTTATTTGGCTTTCCACCGTTCGGGTTCATCGAAAACGTCGATGACGAATACGCGAGTCAGGAATTCCGCCGAATGGGTAACCCCCTCGGGAATATAGTACCAGTCGCCTTTTTGATAGAGTTTGGTTTCGCCGTCGATAGTCAGGTTCATTTTGCCGTCGATGACGATCCCCCACTGGGCGCTGTGTGAATGGGGCGGCACTTTGCCGATCGGCTCCAGATCAAAAAACACGGCCTGCATTTTCTCACCGGGTAAAATCCAACCACGGACGCCCTCAAACGGAATGTCCGCTTCGGGCAGCCCTTTGATCATTTCCGGATAAGGCGTACCGCCGAATTTTTCCATAAGTACTTTCATCCTCAGTCTCCCTGATTAATAAAGCGATTTGATCCAGCCGCCATCAATTGGAAGCGCCACCCCGGTGATGTAGGCGGCGGCTTCCGAAGCCAGGAAACCGACGGCGGCGGCGAATTCCTCCGGGGTACCCATCCGATGCATCGGCACGTCGACTTCGATATTCCGATAAAAATCTTCGACCGTACCTTTGCCGGATTCGGCGAACATCGCGGCCAGTTCAGTGATTCGCTCGGTTTTGGTATAGCCCGGGCAGACCGCGTTGACGGTGATGCCCTCGGCGGCTACCTGGCTTGAGAGCGATTTGAGATAGCCCAACACACCGGCGCGGGCGGTGTTGGAAATCGCCAGGTGTGGAATCGGCTGACGGGCGGCGACCGAAGTGATGGCGATAATCCGGCCCCAGTTGTTTTTTCGCATCTTCGGCAGCGTGGCACAGATCAGAGAAATGGTGCTCAGTAAATTAAGTTCGATGCCCGCCCGGTAGTCGTCGGGGCCGAACTCGGCTGCCATTCCCGCCGGCGGGCCGCCGGCGTTAGTTACCAGAATATCGAGCGACCCGAGTTCGACCTCCGCCCGATTACACAGGTCAATCACCTGGTCGCCGTCAGTGACATCGCAAACATAAGCGATTACTTCGTTCCCGGTTTGGGCGTGGATTTGTTCTCGCGCGGCTTTGATCGTTTCAGCGTTACGCGAACAAATGGCAACCCGCGCGCCCTCCTGCGACAACCGGAGGGCAACCGCTCGGCCCAGACCCCGGCTGGCCGCCGTGACCAGAGCCGCTTTCCCGGTAATTCCTAAGTCCATCGTTTTCCCCTGCTCAAATCCCCGACCGGTTAATAGGCAATCCGCGCAAAATCAACCTGATGGCCGTTTTTTAAGATTGCCTTGGCGTCGGCGTCACAACGCAAGCATTTGTGGTAGATTACTTCGCCGATAACATCGGCTTTAGCGGTCCGTTCCTCATCAGAGAGGAAATACGCCTCCATCGTGTCGTATGGCCGCGAGGTGCCGTCCGATTCGTACTTGATGGTAATGTCGCGGCCGGCGGCGAGAACTTTGTCGGCATTTTCCGTCCAGTCAAAATTGGCCATCCCCAGGTCGGGGTTGATCCGGAGGTGCGCCGCCAGCGAAATGCCCGGGATGCCGGAGGCCTCGAGTTCTTTGCTGCACTGGACAAATGTCTCCGGCGAAGCACCGTTGCCGATATTAATTTCATAAATCGGCGTGGTGCCGTCATCGCGCAGAAATTCTTTGAAAATATTCAAGAGCATCCGGAAGATGATCGTATTCTGTGTCGAGAGCAGCATCGACACTTTGAAGCTCAGACTCTTAATCTCGCGGGCATAATAGCAGGCGGCCGCAATGGTCGACCAACTCGGGTTTAAAAAGAAATTCGCACCGGTGGTAATCGCCGTGCGGGTAATCCCGTCAAGGTAGACCAGATGATTGTTATCGGCGACCTCCACGCCCCCCAGGTTGCCGAAAGCCGTACCCATGTTTTTCAGGATAACCTGGCTGATGCCGTTCCCGAGATCGCATCGGTCGAATTTGTCGCCGGTGACTTTTTCTACCCGGGCAAAACGGTCTTACGGGAGCGGGGTCGAAAGGAGATTTGTATTACAGAATTTTGCGCCAAGCATATTTTCAGCCATCGTCAGCGTGGCCAGCAGATCGCCGGAGTAGACATAGTTTTCAGTCAGGGCGACGACCGAGATCATCTCACGCGGGAAAAGCAGCTCGCCGTTTTCGGCAATGCGGCGCAGACAATCGGCAGTCACATAGGCGCCCTGGAAACCGGAGACCTGCGTGGTGGCAACACCGGCTTTGGTGGTTTTGATATTGTTCTTGTCGACAAAATCAGCAAGTTTGGCGAAACTGTCGACATGCTCCTGCGCCTTCTCGAGCATCTCGCCAAATCCTTTTTCGCCCGCCATCCGCTTGCGGGTTTCGAAGTCCTGGCGCGCCTTGATTTGTTTTTCGATTTCGGCAGGACCGCCGTAAGATTCCAACAGCGCGTCCATCGCCTTCAGGTCTTTGTCGCTAAAGAGCTTGAAATGCATTTTCTGACTCCTTATTTCCCGATTCCAGCATTTATTTTCGAGCCAAAAGACTACCGACCAATATCGAAAAAATCGGCCGGGAATTCTACCCCAATCAGGGTCGGATATTGGATTGACTCGAAAAAGTGCCAGAAACGGCGGCAGTGAGCCAGCCCCGATATTTGGGCAGGACCCGGTCGACTTGTGTCTGTTGAAGCATGATTTCAGCGACGGAATACAATCCGGTCGGCCGTCCGGCAAAACGGCAGGTTCTGTCCGTGTGCCTGATAAAAGCAAAATATCCTCCGGCAAAACGAGGTGATCCCCCGAGTTGTCGGTCCAGCCATGAAGGAGTTTCCCTTTTAGCAACCCTCTTAGGGCCATGCGCCGCTCCGTACGGCTTTTACCGCGACACTCGCTTAAACCGGAATAAGTTAACCACGATTAGCCCGTTACTTCTGTGCGTCTTGCATTAGGTTTAATCTCGGTCAAGTTTAACTAAGTAATATTTTCACAATCACTTGGACGCCAAAGGCCATAAATTAGATGAAAAATGACAGGTTTATAATAAATTTTGTGAAAAGTATCGCATCTTACTCCCAATTTTTAGTATCTATTGATGCCGGAGCGGAGTCCGACATAATGATGATGGTAATTTGTGGGAGGACGTTGGCACAGAATCACCCAAAAACACGGTGAGATATCAGATGATTGTTTTAGCAGGGATTGACCGATGGCAAGTCACAGAAATCACATTCTTCTAAAAGACGATGCACCCACTCGTTTGGGTGAAAGGATACGGATCGCGTTGTTTCCAGTGCTTTCTGTTTTCATCGGTGTGCTGGTGCTGACCGGCATGGCCCTGGCCGATGAAAAAGCACCGCAAAGCAGCGATTGCCTGGAATGCCACGATGTGGTCACCGGCAATGAAAAACACTCCTACGACGGTTTGTTGAAGGAGTCCATTCACGAAGACATCGAATGCCTGGATTGTCATGACGCGATCAAAGAGTTACCGCATGATGATGTTGTTCCGCCGGTCAATTGCGGCCTTTGCCATGAGGATGTAGTCGAGGCGTATGTCTGCCACGGCGGCTCGTTGGTGGGCGAGGACGGTGATATTCCAACCTGCAGTGATTGCCACGGCAAGCATGATATCCTGGCCGTCGATGACAGTCGGGCGCGCGTTAGTCCACGAAATCTTCCGGAAACCTGCGGCCGGTGTCATGAGAATATCGACCTGACCACCAAACACGATATTCCTTTTGATAAAGCGGTGGAAGTGTATCGCAGCAGCGTTCATGGTCATGCAACGCTGGGGGGCGTGAATGTGCCGGCCACCTGTATCGACTGTCATGCCCCCGAAGATAATTCACACGAAATTTGTCCGCCGGGGAGACCGGATTCGCCGATCAACCATTTCAATATCCCCAAAACCTGCGGCAAATGTCACCGGGCCATCGAGAGTGATTATTATGAAGGCATCCACGGCAAACTGACCAAGCGGGGCGAAACCGGTACGCCGGTCTGCACCGACTGCCACGGTGAACATGGGATTTTCCGGGCAAGTGATCCGCGCTCGCCGGTCTCGCCGATCCGACTGGCCGAGGCCACCTGCGCGCCGTGTCACGAGTCAGCCCGCTTGAATGAAAAATACGGTATCCCTATCGATCGCCTGCAGACTTTTATCGACACATATCATGGCTTAAAAAGTGAGGCCGGGGACATTGCCGTGGCCAATTGCGCCTCGTGTCACGGTGCGCACCGGATCCTCCCCAGCACCGATTCAACCTCGTCGATCTATGCCGGCAACCTGGTGAAAACATGCGGCCATTGTCATCCCGGTATTTCACGCGCGCTGGCCACCGCTCCCGTGCACGGTACTCCGGGAATAACCCAGACATCGATCGCCAATTATGTACGGACGATCTATCTTATCGCCATCGCGGTGATTGTCGGCCTGATGACCATCCATGGGTTGCTCGACTTGCGCAAGCACATCAAGCTGATCACTAAGGAGCGGCAGGTTTCCCGGATGAGTCTCAATGAGCTTTGGCAGCATACTTTCCTGATGGTGACGTTTATTGTCCTGGTCATCAGTGGGTTTTCACTGCGGTTTTCCGATGCCTGGTGGCCGAAATTCCTTTTCGGACGAGAGGGCGGCTTCGCAATCAGGGGGATCATCCACCGAGCGGCGGCGGTCTTGTTCGTTATCACTGTTATCTGGCATACAGTATACTTAACAACGGCCAAGGGACGGCAATTCCTGCGCGATATGTGGCCGACAAAAAAAGACTTCAAACAATTCAGCCAGATGATCAAATATAACCTCGGCCTGGCTGAACAACGGCCGCGGTTCGGACGGTTCAGTTACGTCGAAAAAGCGGAATACTGGGCACTAGTCTGGGGCTCGTTGGTCATGATTGTCACCGGGATCCTGCTGTGGTTCGACAATTTTGCTGCCGGATTGCTGCCCAAGGGGTTTCTAGATGTGATGCTGGTTGTCCACTATTATGAGGCCTGGCTGGCCACATTGTCAATCCTCATTTGGCACCTGTACTCCACCGTGTTTAACCCGGCGGTCTATCCGATGAATCCGGCCTGGCTGAATGGCAAGATGCCGCAACGAATGCATGAGCATGAACATCCAGACGACCAGAGCATACCGCGCAAGCCGGACAAACAAAAGTAACAAGATGACGAACCGCGGGCGGGTTACTCAGCTTTTTGTGCTCATGGCGGTAGTTTGGTTTTGTTTGCCACGCTTTGCCGTGGCGCAAAGCGTCGAAGATTGTATGACGTGTCATGAGGACCCCGACCTGACCGGTGAGCGGGACGGCAGGGAAATTTCAGTCTTCCTCGATCTGGAAAAGTTTGATTATTCCGTCCACGGTGAACTTGAATGTATCTCTTGTCACATTGACCTGGAAGATGTTGAATTACCTCATGATGTGCCGCTCGAACCGGTCGATTGTTCGATGTGTCACGATGACGTCGCGGAGATTTATCAAAACAGTCTGCACGGGAAACTGGTCCAGTCCGGCGTTAAAATTGCACCGCATTGCCGGGACTGTCACGGCGCCCACGATATCCTGCCGCCGGAGAACCCGGATTCCCTGGTGACCAAGTTTAATATTCCCTTCATGTGCGGCCGTTGCCATAAGGAAGGCACGGAAGTCAGCCAGACCTATGATATTCCCCAGGACTCAATTCTGACCCATTACTCCCTGAGTATCCACGGTGTAGGTCTCTACAAAAAAGGCCTGACGGTAACGGCGGTATGTTCAGACTGTCATACCGCACACAATGTCCTGCCGCACACCGATCCGCAGTCCAGTATTTATCGTGATAATGTGCCCTTAACCTGTGCCAAATGTCACGGCCGGATCGAGGACGTGCATCAAAAGGTAATTTACGGTGAACTGTGGGAAAAGCAGCCCAACAAGATTCCGGTCTGTATCGATTGTCACGAGCCGCATGAAGCGCGGAAACTGTACTACGAAGAAGGAGTCTCGGACCGCGAATGCATGAACTGTCACGGCAAACCCGATATCACCACCGTGCGGGACGGCGTGACTGTTTCCTTGCAGATTGATTCACTCGAAGTTCACGATTCGGTGCATCGGCAAGCCGGGGTAACCTGCGCTCAATGCCATACCGGCGCAACACCATCACGCAAAGAGCGCCCTTGTGTGACCGTCACCAACCGGGTGGACTGTTCAATCTGCCATGCCGAGGTTGTGGAAACTTATCAGACGAGTATTCACGGCGTGTTGGCCGAGCGCGGTGATCCCGATGCGGCGACGTGCGTCACCTGCCACGGCACCCACGGGATCCGCGACCATCGCGACGGCAAGTCGCCGACCTATCCGACAAATGTGCCCGCTCTTTGCGGCCAATGCCATCGCGCGGGCCAAAAGACCGCACAGCGGTATACCAGCACCCAGACTGAAATCATCAAAAATTACGAGATGAGCATCCACGGAAAGGGCCTGCTGGAAAGCGGTTTGGTGGTGACCGCGATGTGCACCGACTGCCACACCGCGCATCATATTTTGCCGGCTAATAATCCGGAATCAAGCGTCTATCGGAAGAATATTCCGCAGACCTGTGCCAATTGTCACGAAGGAATTTACGAGAAATTTAATGCCAGTATCCATTCACCGGCGGTGACCAAGACGGACAAACCACTGCCCAACTGCAGCGACTGCCATTCCTCTCATACGATTACCCGTACCGGGGAGGAAGGGTTTAAGCTGAAAATCATCGGCCAGTGCGGCAGTTGTCATGAAAATGTCACCGATTCCTATTTCAAGACCATCCACGGCAAAGTTTCCCGTCTGGGTTATACCGCCGCCGCAAAATGTCAGGACTGCCACGGCGCACACAATATCCTGCCGACCTACGATCCTAAATCCACACTCTCACGAGCGAATATCGTGAAAACGTGCGGCCAGTGTCACCAGGGTTCACATCGTCGTTTTGCCGGCTACCTGACCCATGCCACGCATCACGACAAGAAAAAATACCCGGTACTTTTCTACACTTTTTGGTTTATGAGTTTCCTGTTGATCGGGACATTGACGATTGCCGGGTTGCACACAATTCTTTGGCTGCCGCGCTCGTTCCAGTTGATGCGCAAAAACAGGAAACTCCGGCGGCGGCCTCACCGCCTGGTCTACCGGCGGTTCACTCGGCGTCAACGGCAGTTGCATGTGCTGGTGATCAGCAGTTTCCTCGGTTTGGCCGTAACCGGGATGACTTTGAAATTCTCCTATCTCGGGTGGGCGCAATGGCTCTCCGGAGCGCTGGGTGGATTCGAATCGGCCGGGTTTATCCATCGGGTTTGTGCGGTCATTACATTCTTCTATTTTGGTGCTCATATCTTCGATCTGTTTGCCAAAAAGCGGGCGGCCGGCTATAGCTGGATCGAATTCCTTACGCACAGCAATTCGATGCTGCCCAACAAAAAAGACTGGCGGGATTTGAAGGCCACGATGAAGTGGTTTGTTGGGCGGGGGCCGCATCCGAACTATGGCCGCTGGACTTACTGGGAGAAGTTCGACTATTTCGCGGTGTTCTGGGGTGTGGTGATTATCGGATCGACCGGGTTGATGCTCTGGTTCCCGGAATTTTTCACCTGGTTCTTCCCGGGTTGGTTTATCAACGTCGCGACGATTATTCATTCCGATGAGGCGTTGCTGGCGACCGGTTTCATTTTCACCGTCCACTTTTTCAATACCCATTTCCGTCCGGACAAGTTCCCGATGGACACCGTGATCTTTACCGGTACCATGCCGATCGAAGAGTTCCAACACGATCGGCCGGATGAATACCATGCCCTGATGGAATCGCGGCAATTGAAGAAATACCTGGTGGAACCGATGCCCAAACCGATGGTCGCCGGGGCAAAATGGTTCGGAACGATCGCCTTAATTATCGGTATCTCACTTATCTTATTGATTATCTGGGCCGAGGTGTTCGGTTATCGCTAATTTGTGGGACGTCGGGGATCCCGCGTAACGAAGGATTGTCGTAAAATGAAACGCTGGTTCAAACGGATCGCGATTGTGTCATTTGCCGGCGGGATAGCGCTTGTCCTGCTATTTGTGTTTTCCGTCTGGTATACCAATCGCTCTGATTTCTGTACCACGTGCCACTACATGCAGCCGTTTTACGACGCCTGGGCGTCCTCGACGCACAGCGGAGTCCCCTGTCGCGATTGCCACTACGAGCCGGGCTACTCCAGTGTCATTAAAGGCAAATTGCGCGATATGAACCAACTGGTCAAATACTGGACCAAGGCATATCAGCGTTCCAAACCCTGGGCGGAGATTTCCGACGCTTCCTGCCTGCGCTCCGGGTGTCACGAAACCCGGTTGTTGAAAGGGAAAGTGACTTTCGGCGAGGTCATTTTCGACCATACGCCGCATCTTGATCAGATGCGGCGGGGGAAAAAGCTGCGTTGTACGTCCTGCCATTCACAGATCGTCCAGGGTGAACATATGAGTGTCACCGAGACCACGTGTATCCTCTGTCATTTCAAGCGCGACGATAAAGGCCAGAACGTGGCGCAGTGTACCATTTGCCATACTCCGCCAACGATGGCTAATTCCGGTGATGAACCGCCGAAGTACGATCACACGCGTGTCGTGGAGAGTGGGTTGGCTTGTGTGAGATGTCATGGATCGATGGTCGTGGGTGATGGGGCCGTGCCGCGTGAGCGGTGCTATGCCTGTCACTGGGAACGTGATCGCCTCGATTTATTCCACGACACAGAATTGATGCACACTAAACATATCACCGAAAATAAAATTGAATGCGACCGCTGTCACCTGTCGATGCAACACAAGTCAATCAGTAAAGATCAAGCAATGCCGGAATGTCAGACCTGCCATACCGATTTCCACAGTCTGCAACTGGACCTGTACGTCGGCAAGGGCGGCATTGGGATCCCGGACCTGCCCAACCCAATGTATAAAAAAGGGCTTTCATGTCAGGGCTGCCATATCCTTCATCCCGATCCGGGAGCAGCGCATGTCAACGGAGAAACATTTGTCGCGTCGGGGAAAAGTTGTGAGCCCTGTCACGGCAAGGGATATGACCGCCTGCTGAAAAATTGGAACACCTCGACCAAACACAAGATTGACGCGATCGGCACCGCGTTAGTTGATGCGGATAAAATCCGCAAGCGGATGAGCGGACAAGCTCACGCGTTAGCCGTCGCCGATTCCCTGATCGGTGAGGCACGTCATAATTATGATATGGTTCGGCTGGGTCGGCCGATTCATAATATTGTCTATGCCAACGAGCTTCTTGAAGTGTCGGGCAGCCGCCTGAAAGAGTTCTTTGCCCAGGCCGCGCCCGACTATCCGATGAAGGTAATTGTCGGTGGCGAAAAGCTGGTGCCGTCCAATTGTCTCAATTGCCACATTGGCATTGAGAAGATTGATGCCCAGGTATTCGGCCTGCCATATTCGCACCAACGGCATATTATTGCGGCCAAGGTCCCGTGCAATAAATGTCATTCCAATCAACGGCGACATGGTGAACTGATTGTACAACGCCGGGATTGTCTGTCGTGTCACCACTCGCAAGAGGAACGCGATTGCGGGTATTGCCACGACATTCAGGCAAGTATCCTCAAAGGAACACAAAAATCCCTCCCGCTCGAAGAGCCGGATATTATGTACTCTGCCGGGGTTGGATGCCGTGATTGTCACGAGCTTCCGGACCGATCAATCGTCAAACCAGTGCCCCAGCGTTGCGTGGATTGTCATGATCGGGAATACGCCGACACCCAGCGGGAATGGCTTAACGAATTTGCGGCGTTGAATTTACTGGTGCGGGAAAATCTCCGGCATGTTGAAATGCTCCCGGCCGAACCGTTGCGGGATATCGCGATTGATCAGACTAAACAGATCCTGAAGGTGATCGACACCGATGGCTCGCGTGGTTCGCACAACCACTTTGAGCAGATGCGGATTCTTGAAGCACGGCTCCAGGTACTGACGGACCTTCTGGCCAAGGGAAGTTGAGTGGGCCTCTGTCGTTAAAGACTGCTGACGGTCAGACCGGGAAGATTGTTGATTCTCGTTGCAGGTGAATGCGGCCAATCTTGTTGAAGGCGGACAAGATATTGACAACTTGGCATTGACTTATTCTGATTGAAATAGTAAGCTTTCGGGGCAAAGAGAAAATTTCACAAGATGGAAATGACATATTGAAAATATCCCGGATTCCACAGCAACTCATTCCCCTCGCAATTCTCTTTATTCTCGGGATTGTCGCCCTGGTTGTTACGCGCCGGTTATTGATCCCCGATACATTCGGGGAATACGGGCATTACCGGGCAGCCGCGGTGGACGAAATCGCTGCGCAGGAACCGGTGTACGCCGGATACAAATCCTGTCTTGACTGTCATGATGACATTTTTGCTCAGAAGCAAAAGGGTCATCATCATGGACTGACCTGCGAGACCTGCCATGGCCCGGCCTCTCAGCATGTTGACGCACCCGATGAAGTTCAGCCGCAAATTCCACGCGGTCGTGACTTTTGTCTCCTTTGTCACGGATACAATCCTTCACGGCCGACCGGCTTTCCGCAGGTGTTGCCGGAACAGCACAATGCGACCAAGGCCTGTATGACTTGCCACGACCCGCATGCTCCGCAACTCCCACAGGGCACCGGATAATGCAGCGCCTGTCATCGGCAAATCGCGAATGAAAAAGCAGTTTCGCACCATAGTCAATTAACCTGTACTACCTGCCATATGACGCCGGATGAGCATATGATCTCCCCGGTTACGATCCGGGCCCAAAAACCGACATCCAAGGAACTCTGTGGCGGCTGTCATGGAAAATACGCCGACAGTTCTCCTGAAATCCCTCGGATCGATATCACGACTCACGGCGAACGTTATTTATGTTGGGATTGTCATTATCCACACTCTCCCGAGGCTCGACCATGAACGATGAGAGCACGAATACTCCGCGCCGGGATTTTTTGAAAACCTGCGCCGTCAAGCTCCCGCAGATTGCTTTTGCTCTGTCTATGATCGGGGCCGATACTCTTAAGGCCGCCGTTGAGCAGGATGACTACGATCCGACCAAGCACAACTATGCAATGGGCGTTGACATCCATAAATGTATCGGTTGCGGGCGATGTGTCAACGCCTGTAAGGAAGAAAACAAAGTACCCGATGAACCGGTGTATTTCCGTACTTGGGTTGAGCGATACATCATTCCCACCGAGGGGGAGACGCAGGTCGATAGCCCCAACGGTGGTCGCGAAAGTTTCCCGCCGCCGGAGAAAGGTCTCGAGATACTCCGGACGTTTTTTGTCCCCAAACTGTGCAACCATTGTGCCAATCCCCCTTGTGTTCAGGTTTGCCCGGTCGGCGCGACTTTTATCAGTCGCGACGGAGTAGTCCTGATCGATGAGACTTATTGTGTCGGCTGCCGTTATTGTATCCAGGCCTGTCCATATGGCGCCCGATATTTACATCCGACCAAAAAAGTGGCTGATAAATGCACTTTCTGTTATCACCGTCTTCGGCGCGGCCTGCTTCCTGCCTGCGTGGAGGTTTGCCCGACTCAGGCGCGGATATTTGGCGAAATCGGGTTGCGCAGCAGCCCATTACGACATTTCCGGCGTTTTAACGATATCCACGTACTCAAACCATCGTTGAATACCGAACCGAAAGTCTACTACGCCGGTGCCGACCAGGAAGTGAGATAGAAAATGGACATTATCCTGGGTAACATCGCCACCGAATTAAGCAAAGTAACCGGATATATGTATCCCAACGAGTTTGAATTGCATTGGGGTATTCTGGTCGTGGTGTACCCATATCTCACCGGGCTGGTTGCCGGTGCGTTCATCCTTGCGTCTTTGGAACGCGTTTTCAATATGTCGTCGCTTCGACCAGTCTATCGCTTGTCGATGCTGACTGCCCTTGCTTTCTTGATTGTGGCTCCCTTGCCGCTTTTGGCGCACCTCGGCAAACCTTTGCGTTCCTACGAGATGTTCCTTACTCCGCATTCACAATCCGCGATGGCAATGTTTGGCTTTGTGTATGCCTGGTACCTGATGGTCGTACTCCTGTTGGAGATATGGTTTGATTATCGCAAGAACATTGTTGTCTGGTCCCGTGAACGACGGGGACTAATGAAATATCTCTACAAAATCCTGACGCTCGGGACGACGGATATTTCGGAGAAGGCATTACGTTTCGACGACAAAATCGGACGCATTATTACCATTATAGGTATTCCGTCAGCTTTTTTGTTGCATGGCTATGTTGGATTTATTTTTGGCTCGATCAAAGCGAATCCCTGGTGGAGCAGTGTCTTGATGCCGATCGTATTTTTGTTTTCTGCTATCGTTTCGGGCATTGCGATAGTCCTTCTGTTGTATATGGTAACGACAATGTTCCGCTGGAAACGGATGGATATGGCTTGTCTCAACAAGCTTGCGGAGTTGTTGCTCTATGCAATCATTATCGATTTTTCTCTGGAAATGCTGGATTTTATTCAGCGCCTGTATGAATCGGAAGAATCGATTACTATTCTTTCGCAGATGATTTCGAGTCGTTTATTTATCAGTCTGGTGGTAACCCAGATTATTCTTGGCACGCTTATCCCTGCGCTTTCCCTGGCCTGGGCGCGATTCGGCAAAGTCCCCAATGAAATGAAACGACTGTCGTTCTTTGTCGCCGCATTACTCGTGCAAGTCGGTATTTTCAGCACGCGCTGGAATGTGGTCATCGGCGGGCAATTGTTTTCCAAGAGTCTGCGTGGCCTGACTGTCTATAAACTCGAACTTCTTGGGCTGGAAGGTGCTTTGGCGGCAGGTGCGTTGCTAATACTTCCTTTTTTCATTCTTTATGTGCTGACCAAAATCCTGCCGCCATGGACAAAGATGGAGACGGAATTAAAAGAGCCGGCCAAGACGTAATTGCGGGTTGCTGTTTCTTGATGATGAAGCGTCGGAGGCAATGACCTGACCGAGGGATCGGACGGTACTCGATTAAGCCCGCAGGGATTATCGCCCTTGGGTGTCGGTCGTCCGGGCAGGACGTGTAACTATTTTACCGACAAGACGATTACCGACGCTTAGACATGGGATTCCAATAGTTGTAAAGATAAATGTGAAAACGATGAAACACCTTCTGTGTTCCCGTTTTGCCGGAAAGTAACTCATTAATTGATAAGGTCATAGAATGGCAGGCGAGTATTAGGATCCAATAGATAGTGAACCGAGTATAAGACATAGGCATAAATCCGGGGAGCAGCCGATTTATTGCTGTTGTCGTGTCTTGGTGGATAATGCGAAATGACTGGAAGAATGAATATATCGGGAGGATGCAACATGATCAGGCGGTTGTTGATTGTCCTGGCGGCGGTTGTTATGGTCGCGGCCTGGAGTGTGGGGGGCATGGCGCAGAAGGCCGAGAAGCCGGCCAAGAAGAAAGCGGAGTACGTCGGCGTAAAGAAGTGCAAGATGTGCCAT
>JAJRUJ010000023.1 GCA_024277855.1 Candidatus Zixiibacteriota bacterium | reverse complement strand
TGACGGTACTTTCCGTCTGTTCCTGCCGCCGACTATCGAAACATTCCTCGATGAACTCGGCTGGCCGCAACAGAGTTGATGCCTCTCATATGAAGTAGCACATTATGTTAAAAGCAGTCATATTCGATTTTGATGGTGTACTTGCCGACTCGGTTCCGGTTTACCAGCAGGCGGTCAAAGACACGATTGGTCAGGCGGGAGTTGACGGCTTCGATGACGGTCTGATCGCCGCGGCGGACACACGCACGGTGGCGCAGAGAATTATCGAACAATATAATCTCACTGTCGATGTCGAAACGATGACGCGGCAAATCGAGAAAAACGCCCTCGACCGGTTGTTAACCGTTCACAGTATTGTTCCGGGCGCACGGGCTTTGGTTGAGGTTTTCCGCGACGCCAAACTGAAAACCGCGATTGCTTCGTTGGCGCCGCGCCGCAATATCGACTCAGTTCTCAAACAAGCCGGGATGACCGAGCATTTCGATGCGATCATTTCTGTCGATGATATCAGTCGGCTCAAGCCCGATCCGGAAGTTTTTCTCAAAGCGGCCCGTGCTGTCGGAGTCGATCCCGGCGATTGTGTGGGGATTGAGGATTCAGACAAGGGTGTGACCGCTATCAATGCCGCCGAGATGGTCAGTATTGCGCTGACCACGACTTTTCCCGTCGACCGGTTGACCCATGCCAAACTGATTGTCCGCGGCCTCTCCGACCTCTCGCTGGACCTGGTGCGCGAGACCCATCAATTCTGCTCTGGCTGAATAATAACTCGACGACGTGGACGAATCTCATCCAACGGGTCGAATTAAGGATTAGTCATCTGCTGCCTCGCTCTATGCCTGTACCGGGTGCAACGCGGAGGCGTCGACACAAACCTGATACAATTTGATTTTGTCGCCGTCGAGCGCCATGTAGTTGATAAACGGCACGGTCAGCGTCTAGTCATCCAGCCGGGTGTAGGTAACCTCGCCGCGACAGATGATTGTGTCCGGATGTTCCCAGGTATCATGCAACACATGGTGAATACCATTGATCGAGCTGAAAAAACCACCGATGAATGCGCCGATCTCGTCATGGCCGGTCACGCCCGGCACGTTGGCGAAGGTGAAAGTCGCATCATCGGTAAGAAACGAGAGAAAACCCTTGACGTCCAACTCATCGACGGTCTTGAATAAGTTTGTAACCATTGCGGGTGTTGTCATTGTTGACTCCTTTTCAATCGACCATCCCATGTTTATTGTCTCGCCCCAACATACGGGAGTGATTGCGATTCGATGTCATTGTTGTAATATACGAATAAGGAGTATGGGTTTATGGTCGTGATCCCACAGATATCACTTAGGCCTTATGCCGACCCGGCCGTAATTAGTTACCCGTCAGCAGTGTCGTTATTCAGCCAGTTCAAATACCAGGCGAACTTGAGCAGTTCTCGAGGTGATCTCGGGGACCAGTGCTGCAATCCCCGAACCGGCAGACCCATACTCGGCATCCCAACCTGAATAATTGAATGGGTTTGACCTGCCGGGGCGGATGTTAATCGACGAGGGGTTTGCGGACATCTCCTCGACGATGCAGATTCGTCCGAGAGTCGCTCCGAGTTCGCCGGCCAAGGCGATCGCTTTCTCCCGGGCACGCCCGATTGCCTTCTCTCGTGCTTGTGAACGCAGGGCGAAATCGTCCTTCACCGAGAAACGGACAGGGGATAGGGTTTCGAGGTCGAGATCACTGAGCGTATACAGGGTTTGTTCCAGGAGATCAAGTTGGTCGATAGTGATTGTGAGCGCAATTGCGGTCTGAAAATCCTTTTTCGAGGAGAGGAAGGCCTTCTTGCCCTTATTGGGGCCGGGGTAAAAGCGAGATGTCGAAATATTATCGGTGGTCAAACCAACAGCGATTAATTTTTTTACAATTTCACCGATTTTCTGACGCGCCCGTTCGACCGCCTGTTGCAAGGTCGAGCCGTACCCGAGTACTGAGCATCTTAGTGTCGCCTGGTCAGCCCTCGCCTTAACTTCGGCACTACCGAATACGTCAATACGCCGGGCCGGTACTGTCTCTCCCGCCGCGACGGCCGGGACTGCCATCAAGTGCAGTAGTATCGTAATCATGATCGCAGATCGCATATTCCGCAAAGGCATGTTTAGTCCTCCGATTATGTGTTTTCAGTATCCCGTTAATAATACAATTCGCCGTTCGAGTTCTCAAGGTCAATATCGAGATTTATGCGAATGACCCGAAGCGTGTAATGATCGTCGGTGAAAAAAACGGAGAATCCTCACTATCGCTTCAGGACAATCGACATCACTTGATTATGACGATTTTCCCGACTTGATTGCCCCAATCGGATTCGATCGAGTAGAGATAGATGCCCGACGTAATTGCCTGGGTGTTACGCGTGATCAAATCCCAGGCGGTGTGGGAGGGGGTGTCCGAAAAGCGGCTCTCCGGGTGATGTAACTCGCGGATCAGGTCCCCGTCTAAAGAGAATATTTTGATCGTCGCTTTCGGCGGCAGGTTGACAAAGTGAATCCGCCGCACACCATACTATTCCCTTTCCCCCGGGTCAGCGCCATGGAATAACGGTGAGGGATTTCATTCACCTAAACACCAACAATGTAAATGTCAGATATCCTTAGTCAAGGGTAAATGATGGCCAAATCACGCGAATGAATAAGTGAAAAATGCCGGCAGGATGCCGACGCTACGATATAAACAAACAGGGCCGTTACGGGTTCGGCCTTTAATTGTCTATTCGCAATGGAAGAGATGTCTTTCCGGTTTTTTATTTTTCAAAATAGTCGGCGTTGATCTGGATGAATTTTTCCCACTTGTTTGGGACTTCGCTTTCTTCAAAAATCGCGTCGACCGGGCAGGCCGGGACACAGGCATTGCAGTCGATACATTCATCGGGATCGATGTACAACATCTCGACCTGCGCAAAGCTATCCTCTTCCTTGGTCGGATGGATACAATCAACCGGGCAGACATCCACACACGCCGTGTCTTTGGTCCCGATACATGGTTCGGTAATCACATAGGCCATTGTTCGATCCTCTCGTCTGTTC
>JAJRUJ010000022.1 GCA_024277855.1 Candidatus Zixiibacteriota bacterium | reverse complement strand
TGCCGGGCCGTATTCAAGGGAACGGAGCTGTTTTCTCCTCCGACCGATCAATCAGCCGGCGATGATCGACAAACCAACCACCAAGCCAATAACAATTATCGTCGGCCAGAACAACCGGGCCATTATTTCCCTGATGGTAATGTGGAAATATTCGCAGGTGACGACCAGACAGGGATGTACCGGTGAAATGATATAACCAAAATAGATCGCGAGATAGATCAGCGCAAAGACGAATGGGGTGACCTGGTCAACCACCGCGAGATAAACCGGGATGACAATCGACGCGGGAAGCTGGACCCGACCGGTAACCAAACCGAGTACAAATCCGGCGGTTACCGAAAGGGTGAGAATCGGCAGCGGCAGCATTGCGATCAAATTACGTGCATCCGATTCCTGGAAGATATGCAAATAGAGGAACATCCCGATGATGATCAAGCCGAAATTCCAGGGCCGCATCCGCCGCGTGATCTGCCACAGGTGTAATTTGTTTTTACTCAGCACAACCGATAAAGTCAGGCCGGTACTGACACCGATCAGCGTGGCGAGGTTACCCAACCCACAGAGACGTTTGAGCAGAAAATCAAGAATCGGCGCGGAAAGGATAATTACCAACGGTATCAACAGTCCGAACGTTGAGAATGGCCCGGTAAACGCGCGAATTTTGGGGACATGCCGCAAATAAAAAACCTGCCCGAGGATCAGAGCCACGAGTGCTCCGGGCAGCAGGTAGACAATCGCAACGTAAACATCGATATTCGAAATTTCCGCCGATACGATTAACGCCGGTCCCAGTGGATAGACCAAAATGAACAAATGACGAAACCAATTGTTAATCACTGCCTTGAGGCCATTGTCAACTCCTTTTCCTCCGGCTTCCAGGATTGGCGCCGACAACAGTGCTCCTCCCGGCATCGGCAAAAGACCCATCAGCGCCGACGAGAAAGGGAGCAGATAACGTTGCGAGAGATGGACATTGTTGACCAGACTGTCCACCTGCCCACTTTCTTTCATGGTGCCGCCCAAAAGCGGGATAATCGCCATCGCCGCCGATAGAAGCAGAATGGATGGTTCGGTGAGGGTGTAGATGACGCGATCCATGACGAGATCAAGCGGCAGGGTCAGTACGCCAAGCAGTAGCGCCCCACTGATCAGAGCCAGCGCAAGATTTTTCCGGGAAACGACCAGTACCACGGTCAACGAAATCAGAAACCAGATCCAGGTAAGCCACATGGGCCGTTAACCTCCTTCCGCCCGCGTTTCGATCCCTTTGAATAAGCCATCCCATGGTTAAAACTCAAGTGATTGAGGTCTCTTTTTGACTCGAACTCCCCCGGTAATGGCAAACTCTGTCGATCCGGGTGTTGGCAATCGCCATTGCGATTCCGGTCTCCCTTGTTTTGGTGCAGTACTTCGGTATCGCCGACACCCTCTGCGGCCAACCACCATATCGGACACACCGATTGTTTTAATCCGGGTTATGGGTTGGCTATCTGACGTGATTACGCCAGGAGATCCGATGCCTGCCAATCAATGACGGCAGCCAGGATATTCGTCAATTGTGTCCGCCAGATTCCGGGATTAATACCGACCGACCAACTCCAGACCGGCATTAAGGCGTTATACATTAACGCCAGGCGATAATCATTCCGGAGACGGTCAGGTCCGTAATCGGTGACACCCTTTTGCCGAATGATGTCCGAATACCGGCTGAACAGCTTTTCTTCCAGGATATTACGGGTTTCGGGGGGACAATAAAGACCAAGCAGGTACGACAAGTCGACCGCGGGGGGAGCGATGCTCCAATATTGCCAGTCGATCAGAGATATCCGATTTGAACTGTCTTGGGGGAACAGGAAATTTCCCGGATGTGGATCGCCATGAATCAGGGTCAGCCCATTGTTTTCATCGATTCGTCTTTGCCAGATCGACGGAAGTCGGGAAACAATTTTCTCCAACAAAGCCGGGAATCGCGTGGGTATGTCCCGGCCGACCTTCTCGATGAACACGGGGAATTTGCGAACACCGTGCTCCAGAAACTCGCTGGTTGTCCGGCCGGCGATTTTGGTTGTCACCGAATCCAGACCGTGTCCTCCCCACCAATTTACGTGGATTCGCGCCAAAGCGTCGACCGCCGGGACCGCTTCCTGTTCATCCTGATCACCCGACCAATTGCCGCTTCGATGAGATGTCGACAAATCAGCCAGCAATAGATGTGCATTGGCTGCATCCGCCGAGCATTCGGAATCATAGCACGGCACGAGTGGCAGATCGGCCCGGTCGGCGGCGATTTGTGAATAGAATAGTATTTCTCGGCTGACCGCCGCCTTATCGCAATCGGGTGTCATGATCTTGAGGAAAAAAACCGGAGGCAACCCCGGCGAGAGTTCGCCGGAATACCCGGCGGTTAAACGATAAAAACGCGCGGCCGACGTTGCGGCGGGCACCGCAATTGGGACGATATTAAGCGCAGAAACCTCGCCATTCGGCAGATGACCTCCCCGCCGCAGGATTTCACCAAGCCGGCGAGCCGTCACTTCTCTGATATCAGTAATCGGGGACATTTTTTTGGACGTTTTTAGACGAGATCTCCGGATGCGGCGGCGCGGCCGGCCAGCCAGCCGGTGGAGAATGCCGCCTGGAGATTATAACCGCCGGTTTCACCATCGAGATCGAGTACCTCACCGGCAAAATAAAGGCCGTCGACCAGACGAGAAGCCATCGTACGCGGATCGACCTCGCGAAGGTCCACCCCTCCGGCGGTGATGATCGCCTGGTTGAAAGATCGGTGATCGGTCACCGTGAGACGGAAATCTTTTAACCAATCACGCAGCCGTCGACGTTCGACGGCGGTCAGCTGGTGCCCCTTCGTCATTTCGTCGATTTTGGTTTGATCGATACAAACCGGAATCAATTTCTTCGGCAGCAGTTCTTTCAGCAGAGTATGGAATTCTCGTTTCCCGGATGCGGCCAGATCACGGAGCAGGCGGGCATCCAGCTTTTGCTCATCGAGTGCGGGTTTCAAGTCGATTGAAATCTCGACACGTTGATGTCGTGTGAGGGCATCGACCACCATATTACTGACCGTGAGAATAATCGGTCCGGAAAGGCCGAAATGCGTGAAAAGCATCTCACCGAATTTTTCCGTCCGTTTTTTCCCGTCGATGAGAACCTTGACCTTTACATTGCGCAGACTCAGCCCCTGTAGCCGCTGGGCGGTTTTCCCTGCCGTGACCAGCGGCACCAAAGCCGGCCGGGTCGGAATGATTGTATGTCCGGCCTGTTTGGCCAACCGATAGCCGTCCCCGGTGGAACCGGTCGCCGGGTAGGATAGTCCTCCGGTGGCAATAATCACCGCATCGGCCCGGCAATCGGGCCCTGCCAAGGCGGATTGCCTCTCGGCGATCCGCACGCCCTGTACTTTGCCCTCGCAAATCGAAAGACGCTTGACAGCTACCTGCGTTGCAATTTCCACACCACAACCCGCCGCACAGGTTTCCAGCGCGTCAGCGATATCCTGAGCACGTTCGCTGGCCGGGAAAACCCTTCCCCCGCGCTCGGCATCAATCGACACCCCCAGTTCACCGAAGAAAGCCACAAGGTCTTCGGCGAAAAAGCGGGCGAACGCCTGACGTAAAAAGCGGCCATTCGGCCCGAAGCGTTCGATAAAATCGGGCAGCTCGGCGGTATTGGTCAGATTGCAACGGCCCTTGCCGGTGATCCGGACCTTGCGGCAGGGAGCATCCATTTTTTCCAGAACCGTAACGTCCGCGCCTTGGCGCGCGGCCTGTCCGGCAGCCATCAATCCGGCCGCCCCGCCACCAATAACAATTATTTTGCGTGAGGACATGTTTTTATCAAGTCAGTTTGTGATACATCCAGACATTTGGCTCGATGTAGGTTCCGCGGTCCGCTTCGCGGTCGATCGTGATCGGGACCAACGCCTCGGGCAGGATATACCGGCCGGTTTGGGGGAATGCCATCCCGGTCCAGTCTTCCCACTCGGCCACGGTCCCGCTGATCCGCATTGAAGACGGACATGTCCTGATCGTGGCCGCTCCCAGTCGGGCATGCACCCGCATCCAGGGATCGAACGGTAAACCGTCATCATTCGTCCATTTAATGTACTCATCCATCGGGGTAAGCGGGTAACGACATTTGCCGGACGGCCGCACCGGGGCGACCAGGGCGCGAAGGCGATGCGCCTGCCCAATTCTTCTCATGTGATTAATCATCTGTCGGCTGATCCCCCGGCCCCGGTACTCCGCCGCAACAGCGACCTGCAAGGCCGACATCGTCTTAGGCGGCCGCCCGGCCGCGACATCAGCAAAACCGCTGGTCATCGCCCAATCCCAACCGTCGTCGGGCAACTCGTCGGGCCGACCGACCCAGGATAGCGGCAGACTGTTACCGACAGCAATGAGCCGGTCGACAGTCGTATCGATCATCGCAAACTGGAAACCGGGGAAATGTTCGTAAAGACCACGCCAATGTTCCCCGGCGATAGGGTCTTTGCGCATGAACTCCGGCCACGACGGAGTCGTGACCTCATCGGCCGCCTCGAGCAGATCGGCGCGCTCCTCCCCGGTAACAATTTTGAAATCACTCGGACCCATAGCGGTATTTGCCCCGGTTCTGTCTGGCCGTCACTTTTTCGCTGCGTGACCGGCAAGATGAAACCCACAGGCAGCGAATTGTTCGAGCAGATCGTCAGGCGTGGGATACCACTGCCCCCATTTCCGCGAGATATGCTCGGTCCAGCTGTAGGTGTCGAAATCGTAGGTTTCCTTACGGTCACCTTCGAGCTTGATCATCAATTTCGGCTGGCGATAGTAATCCTGTTCCAGATACCCGTCATCCATCACCCGCATCGCTTCGGCAATCTGTTCGTCGGTAAACTCGGGATACTCATCCTCAAATAAAAAATAATTGAGCGGGTAGCGCGGTCGCGGCGGCGGGTCTTCGGCTGGATAGCCGACGGCCAATTGGACGAAGGGGAACACGTGGTCGGGCAGTTTATATTTCTGCTTAATTTTCGTTGCCTGATAGGGCGCCATCCCCAAAAAACAACTGCCCATACCGACGCTCTCGGCGACCATCACCAGGTTTTCCGCCATCAGTGTGGCATCCTGCAGACCAAAAATCAGCAACATGAGATCATTGGTCACCATCTTCCAGTCGCGTTTGGCCATGATCACTTCGAATTTATGGCAGTCTATGCAAACGGTAAATAATAACGGTGCGCGGAACGGATGGC
>JAJRUJ010000021.1 GCA_024277855.1 Candidatus Zixiibacteriota bacterium | reverse complement strand
GTGCGCCCCGGACAGCGCCTCGAGCGCAACACGCGCTTTGAATTCAGCGGAAAAGTTACGTCGTTTTCTCATCTTCTACATCCTCTCAAAAACGTCTCAATTCCACCTTAACGAACTGTCCGAAATTCCGCAACCACCTCTCCATAACTTGCGAAACGGCCCAAAAAATTACACCGGTACCGCACCTAACAGGTGCGATTTCAGAATATTGATTCTATAATTTCTGCAATTCCACCGCAAGCGGTGGGGTACCCAAACAAAGAGAATTAGTTTTCCCCTGCCAGCATTCCAAACCACTTATTTTGCAGCGAATCGAGGACGCCGTCTTTGCGCAAAAGGGTTAGGGCACGGTTGATCTTGGCAATCAGGGTCGAATCGGTCTTACGCACTGCGATACCATACTGTTCTTTGGACAACCGCTCGCCGACCAGCTTGGCCGATTTGCGCTTGAAAATAATCATCCGGGAGGTTGGCTCGTCATTGATCACCGCATCCAAACGGCCGTTTTCCATGTCGAGGAAGGCCGCGCCAATATTCTCAAAACTGAAAATCTCCGCCCCGCTGATCCGCTGAGCCATCCGCTCGCCGGTGGTCCCCAACTGTACTCCGAGCCGCTTGCCTTTCAAATCATCAAGTCCGGTAATGGTCGTATCATCCAGCGCGACAGCAATCCGTTGACCCGCATCGTAATACGGTTCGGAAAACATCACCCGCCGCGCTCGCTGGGGCGTGATCGTAAAGGCCGAAATGACCGCGTCATATTTGTTGGTTGTCAAACCCGGAACGATCCCGTCAAACGGGGTGATTATAAACTCCGGCTTGAGTTCATATTTCGCACAGATCGCCCGCATCAGGTCGATGTCGAAACCAGCCACCTTGCCGGTCTTGGTATCGACTGTCTCAAACGGGGGATAGGTCGCATCGGTACCGATCCGAAAGACACCCGATTTCGTCATCCGGGTGAAAGAATCGATCTCATCTCCATTACCGCACCCGTGAACACAGAGTACTCCGGCGGCCAGGACCAGACTCAGCAACAAAACTCGTTTTGTCTTTTTCATGCACAACAAAATACGGCAGCGAGGGTAAAGGCAAAAGTGGAATATTCAATCCCGGACAAATGAAAACCGCGGGCCGAAACCCGCGGTCGATCCGGAGATGCCGTCATGAAAAGTTAAATTGCGCCGTCTTTGACCGTCTCGTCTGAATAAGTCACCCTGAATGACGAGACGCCGGCTTCCAGGTCGAGATTAATCTGCACCGGTGCGCGTGAAAACCCCTCGGTTTCCTGATATGAGCCGCGTTTCCGTAATTTGATCGGCCCGGACGAGAACGATGAAACCGGCGTATCGCGCCGAACCCGCAACCCCGCCCCCCGGGGGATGAGGATTTTCATACTCGACGCGCCGCAATTGATATAGGCATCAACCCTCGGCGACCGGGCTCCGAACCACACGTCGATGTCCGATGCCCCGCAGTCGAGGTTAAACTTTTCAATTTGGATCTCGGAGAGGTCGAGTTTCAGACTCGCCGCCCCGCAGTCGATGTTCAATTTTACCGGTATTTTGTCGGACAATTTCACCCGCCACTTATTATCGATCCGGCCCGGCCAACGGATATTGTATTTGTCATTGGGCATCCGCACGCGCAACACGGCCTCGTTCCGCCGCTTGCGCAGCGTAACGCGCGGTTTGCCGAAATCGGAAAAGAACTCACCCTCAAACATCCGGTCGGATGTCGCCCCGATCATCAGGGTACCCGCACCGAAATCGAAATTGGCATTCACCGCCGAGACCGTTGAATCATGGGGAAAATCTTTATTGTAGTCGGTGACAAACTCACCGTCATCAATCGATTCGAATCTCGGCTCGTTGGCATACGTGCTGTAGGCCCAGAAAACCGTGCCGACCAGAATCACCGAGGAAATATAAGCCAGCGGTTTGAGTTTGGTAGCCAGACAGATTTTTTCCACCCCAATGGCGATCAAAAGCATCGGCCATAACCAGACCAGGTCGACCCAGAACTCCCACGACAACCGTCCCGACGTGGTCAGCATGAGCAATACGCCCGTTAGAATAAAAAATACTCCCCACCGCAGTTTACCGGGATTCATTAATGACCTCCGGCTCTTTTTCGGTTTCGCTCTTACTCTCAATCGAACGATAGATCAGCACCCCGCCGAGGATAATCAGCACCATCGGCCAGACCTGGCGGAAACTGAACCACCAAAACGTCTCATTAATTAGAAACAACGCGCCGATGCAGATCAGAATAATCCCGGGCAGCAGTGAACCGGCTTTACTCGGTGCGTTAAGTTTTGCCGTAGTGCCGGACGTCGGTTCGGCCGGCTCACCCGGTTCCGCCGCTGATTTTTCAACAACGATCACCGATTCCTGTCGGGGCATGACGATCCAGCCGATTATATAGGCGATCAGGCCGATTCCGTGGGTAATTGCCAGGATGACAAAGGCCAGCCGGATCCATGTCGGGTCAATATCAAAATGTTCACCCAGACCGCCACAAACGCCGCCAATGATTTTATGTTCACTTGAACGGTATAATCGACGCATATGTCCTCCTCAGCCGAAATTATCTTCGTCTTTCTCTTTAATCAGTACGAAAAATGACTGCCGAGGTTGCAATTCGGGCCAATCAGGTTCGATTTACTTACCGGGTTTTTCTTTTTCCGGTTTTTCCTCGCCGGCATGCGGCAGCGTAAACCGCTTGCGTTCATAGGGCGGCGGTTCTCCGTTCTTCTCCTCTCGATTCTCGTCGGGTTTGCCGACCGTCTCATTCATCCCGGGAATCCGCTTAAGAAGTTCAGCAATCTTAAGCCCGGTCAACGACTCGACCACCGGGGGAAGCTGGGTGATAATCTTGGTGATATCCTGGGTTACTCGGGCCGCCCCGCCGCCGTCGGGATCGGTACTGACCACGACCATCTTGTCCATTTTGGCCAGTGGTTCGGAGACCGCGCGGGCGATTTCGGGAAATTTATCAATCAGCAGTTCGATGATCGCGGCCTCGTTATAATTTTTCCAGGAGGCCGCTTTCTTGTCCATCGTGGCCGCCTCGACCTCACCGACTATTTTGCCGACTTCCGCCTCGGCCAGGCCTTTTGCTTTGAGTACCTCGGCCTCGGCCTTGCCGGCCAGCGCGGTCACGTGAGCCGAGGCCTCGCCGCGTTGACGGGTCGCTTTGGCCTCACCCTCGGCCAGGGTCTCAATTTTAAACCGCTCGGCGGCGGCCGGTTTTTCAACCGAGGCGATTAGTTCTTTCTCTTTGCGTTCAACCTCGCGCTGTTCGATTTCGACCTGTTTGATTTTTTCCACCAATTGGACCTGCATCTGCTCGGCACAGACCTGTTGGCTGATTTTTTGTTTTTCCAACTCGTAGGCCATATCCGCCGCGGCCTGTTTATGCTGGACCGCGGCCTCAAAATCGGCCAGTTTCATCCGCTTGTCGCGGTCGGCCTCGGCGATCTGGGTTTCGGCAAGCAGTTGGGCGGTGCGGCCTTCCTGATCGGCCTTTGCGGCATTGATCATCGTGTCGCGGCGAGCGTTGTCTTCGCTGACTTCCGCAGTTTTCTTGATCTCGGCGATTTGCGGACGGCCCAGCGCCTCCATGTAGCCATGACGGTCCTTGATATCGCGAATGGTGAATGAGACAATCGTCATTCCCATCCCGATCATGTCCGATTCGGCCACCTCGGCCACCCGAGCGGCGAAGGCATTACGGTTGGAATAAGCTTCTTCAACAGTCAATGTCCCGATAATCGACCGGAGGTGGCCCTCCAGCGTTTGCAGGCCAATCCGCATGATCTCCTGCCGGCCTTTGGAGAGCAATTGCTCGGCGGCGATCCGCGCCGAGTGGTCGTCACTTTTGATTTTGACCTGCGCGATCCCGTCGATCACCAGCGGCACGCCGCGCTGAGTGTAGACTTCCGGCGTGTTCACATCTAGAGTAAACAACTCCAGCGACAACCGGTCGACCCGTTCGAATACGGGGATCACAAACGTCCCGCCCCCGCGCACCAGCCGGTAGCCAACCGTAATTTTATTTCCATCGGCATCGCGGATTCTGTGCCTGATTCCGGAGACGATGAGCACTTCGTTTGGTCCGACTTTAACATACCGCCGGGCAAGCAAGACCGCAAAAAGCACAACAATCACGATGCCGAGCACAGCCCATACCGTCGTACTGAATTCAAATCCGGTACTCATCTGCCCCTCCTTGTAATCTTCCTCTTAGCTGGTCAAACCAACGTGCGGAGTACGCCCCCCTCAGGCGAAACTCGGCCTGACTACAAACAACCTGTCCCGCTACTTTTGTTGTGCCTCGCCGGTCATCGGGACAAACCTGACCGGCAGCGTTGTATCGGTCACAACCCCTTCCGGGGTCCGTTCGATAATTAAAATTTCCTGCGATTCGATCCCAATCGGGATCACCATCCGGCCGCCCGGAGCAAGTTGGTCGACCAGCGGCTGGGGGACATGATCGGGTGCGGCGGTGACAATGATCCCGTCATACGGTGCATGTTCCGGCCAGCCCCGGTACCCATCACCGGAACGGACAAACACATTCGTATATCCCAGCGCCGCCAGTGTCGACTCGGCCCGCTCGGCCAGCGATTCGATTATTTCGATGGTGAAAACCGAATCGACGATCTCCGCCAGCACCGCGGCCTGGTATCCCGAACCGGTGCCGATCTCCAGCACCCGGTCGGATTTTTCCAACCCAAGTGCCTGGGTCATGTAGGCGACGATATACGGTTGCGAAATAGTCTGTCCCTCGCCAATCGGCAGCGGCTCATCGGCATAGGCGTAACCGAGGTGCCGGTCAGGCACAAAGCGGTGCCGTTCGACGGCATTCAGCGCGGCGAGTACGGCCGAATCGGCGATTCCCCGTCGGGCGATCTGGGTTTCGACCATCCGTTCGCGCAGCTCTTGGTATTTGTCCACGGTCTTCGTCCCCTGGTCCGAGGCGTTGCTCCCCGAGGAGCAGCCGGCAAGCAACAGAGCGATCCCCGGCAGCCAGGTCAGTATGCGGCGCCGGTTTTTCATCAATAACCACGAAGCCACCCCACCATGAACTTGTCAATAAAAAAGCCACGAGTGGCCCTGCTTTCAATATGCGAATATGCAGAATGTGACGGTGCCCGGGTTTTTTGTAAATCCCGACTCGCACCCCGTCATAGGCGGGCAAGCCCCTTGGTCAGTGATTTTGTCGACGCCTGTAAGTAACTTTGGTTGCAGGATATTTTCAGCTATGGTCAATGTGCCTTGAAACCCGGAGCGAAGCTCCGGGCCACACATGGATGTTACCCTCGGTCAAGGGCCACACAGTATCCTGCATTCAGTCGTGTGGCCGTCCCAAACTTGTTTGGGGCGGGAATGTAGGGCGGATGCTCGTCATCCGCCGCGTAGATTCAAAACGGCGGGTGAAAATCACCCGCCCTACGATTGACAACCGGATCAGTAGGCCAGTCAACTGCGAGTTCCCAAAGATCACTACAACAGCAAAAAATCATTTTGGTTCTTCTCAAGAACTTGGTTCTTCTCAAGAACTTGGTTCTTTTCAAGAACGCCCCTGCCGGAGGAGCGGCAGGGGCGGCTCAAAAGGGGTTGCATGTGTGCACCGTCAGGAAATCAGCAACCCCGGGTCAGCGGACCACAGTTGTTTCTACCCAATACACCTAACTCCCAACAACAATTCCCCGTTTAATGAAAAATCGCCTTCCATTCCGCCTGGAATTCGGTCTCGCCGGTCTCGGCGATTTCGATTATAACCCCGTTGTACAACACTTTCACTCGGTCGCCGACCGACAAATAGTCGGCAAATTTCGGCACTTGCCGGATCAGTTCGAAGTAGGCGTCCGAAAATCTCTGGATCGTAATTGTTCGCTCCGGCGGCGTGTCGGTTACCAATTCGGCGTCGTTCCAGACCCCCGCTACGTTAATAAATGTCTTTCCGGCAACATTCTGCGCTCCCTGTTGCCTGAACGGCACCGGCGATTCGCTGCCCAAGAATTCGTCCGGTAGGATAATCTTTTGCGCTCTTCCGCCCCTCGGCGTACCCGGCCTGTAATCCATCTCCTGCTGATCCATATTCGTGCTTTTTTGCAGATTCGATGCGCCGATATTGGCCCGATTGGCTTTTTCGTCGGCCGCGCCCAACCAGTTGTCAGCACGATCGCCACGGATGCTGATCGCCGCGTCCAGATCGGGCAGCTCGGGCGCCGCCAAAAACGAGGTATACGGCGTGATGATTCCATATTTCTTTGAAAGCCCGACAATTTCAGTTACCACTTCGTCGGTTTCGCCATTTTTTCGCAAGTCGTCCATCAGATACCCGATTCTCCGGCCCGCCCAGAGCTTGGGCAAAAAAGTGTGACGGCCCCGCTCCGGCTGGAAATTAGTGGCGAAAGTAAACTGCTTAAACATCGTCCCCGACCGGCCGGAAAGCGTGGCCGTGACCGGCGATCCCCCCTCATACCGCCCAACCACGATCACTTCGCTCCCGGCGAATAAATCGGGCATCTCTCTGGGATAAATCTCGGTGATCCGCACACCCTGGATATCCAGTTTACAGTCGGCCAGCACCGGTCGATTGATCTTCTCGAAAAAATGCGAAAGCTCGACCTCGATATCCTGCCCCGGTTCGACATATGACGACACGCCTTTGTTCTGTGCGGCAACATCGTTGACAAAACCGCCGTTGAGGTCATACCCCACACCCCAACTGAAAATGCGTACGTTGTGTTTATTCTCTTTGCGGACATTGCGTAGTATCTCGTCAGTGTTGCGCGTGCCCACTGTCGGGAGGCCGTCAGTCAGGAAAACCAGGTATTTCGGCCGGGTTGATTTTTCAAACATCCGCAGTGATGCCTGCAGTGCGCCATCGATAAAAGTCCCGCCGGTTGCCTGCATTTTCTCAAAATACTGGATGGCGTTTGCTTTAGCCGCTTGTGTCGCTGCCACCAGTCCGCGGTCGAAACTGTCGATGTCGGAATTGAAAATCACCAGCCCGAACCGGTCCTGTTCGTTGAACCCATTCAAACAGAAACGCAGCGCATTTTTGGCCTGCTCGATTTTCTCGCCTTCCATGCTGCCCGAACGGTCGAGACAAAAAACGATATCTTTCGGCAGGATTTCATCGTTATCCGGTACTCCGGGGGAGACCATCCCCATAAAATATTTAATCCCCTCATCATCGATCCCGGTCAAAAAATGTGCCGAAACTTTGTCGTTACTGTTGGCAATCAACAGATGAAAGTCTAGGGACCGCTGGTTGCGGGTAGTCGGCGTACAAGTCACCCATGCGCTGTTTTGATCGGGCTGGTTGATCGATACCGTGTGAGTCGGCGAATAGACCGTGCGCAATGCTCCGGAGGAGCGCACTTCGACATTAATCGTAATCTTACAATCGTCGTATGCTTCGAGTTTTTCCACCGAGAGGGGATAGACAAAATCGGCGGTATTAAAATCGGCAGGTACCGGATACGTGTAATAGAGTCGGACTTTTGCCCCATCGCGCGGGGTGATTGGATAGATGCTTGCTTTCAGCAAATTTTGGTCGGCAAATTCCAACAGCGCCGGGTCTTTTTGACGACGGACGATGTTCTCATAAATCGCCCGCGCCCGTTCCCGGTCGAACAGTTCGGCTTTAATTTCCTCCCCATTAACGAACAATGAAAAATCATCGACGGCCGCCTGGTCCGGCAGCGGAAAGAGGAAGGTGCCCTCCAGGTCGACCCGGCCCGTGTTTTTGTAAACAAATTCAGCGGTAACCTCCGCGACTCGGTCGGTAATCACAACATCGACGGTATTAGCCGTCAGCCGTAGTGCGTGCGGATTGGGTTGTTGGTCGGGAAGGTGTCTGATCACGATCAGCGCGTCGGTGGGCGCGGCCATAAATGTCAGACCACAGAGGATAAGCAGGCCAATCAGCATTTGTGGACGTACCGATTTCATCACAACCTCCTGATGGAATAGGTTGAGGATGGCGCTTATTATACACATATGGTCTTATACTTATTCCCACCATCCAGATAAAAAAACGCCCATCGGACTGCGGCGTTTACGCGGATTTACAATTTACTTGGCCACCGGCCGAAAAGCTGGTAGCTTGATCGTCAACCACGGGGAAGCCGGGTAAGATCAATGGCATTTATCAAAGAACAAACCCAGATTTTCATCGATATCTTTGCCTATCTTCTTCCGGCGGTTCCCACGACAATACTAATTACCGTTTGCGCGTTTATCCTGGCGGTTGTGCTCGGTCTGAGTGTCAGCCTGGCCCGGCTGTCACGGATCAGAGCGTTACGCCTGCTGGCCAAAATCTATGTGGATGTCCTCCGGGGCATTCCGCTTTTGGTGCAGATATTTTTTATCTACTTCGGGCTGGGGCGGCTGTTGCAGCTCGACCGTTTTACCGCCGGTGTGCTGGCAGTGGGCATCTGTTATTCGGCTTTTCTCGCCGAGATCTTCCGTTCCGGGATTGGGGCCATCGAAAAAGGACAACATGAAGCCGCCCTCTCCCTGGGGATGACTCGCCGCCAGGTCCTGCGCCATGTAATCCTGCCGCAGGCGGCGCGGATCATCATTCCGCCGTCCGCCAACGAGTTTATCGCCAGTCTTAAAGATTCCTCGCTGGTCTCGATCATCGGTCTGCGGGAATTAACCCGCGCGGGACGGGAATATTATTCGCAATATTTTGTCGATTTTCAGACCTGGCTGGTGGTGGGGATCATTTATCTGATCATGACCCTGGGGCTTTCGAGAATTGTCAGCTTGCTGGAGAAGAAATATCGCGTACATGGGTATGGTGTATCGCATTAGGATGCGCTTCCTTGCGTGAGGAAACGATGTTGCCTGCCAAGAGTATCATAACTGTCCGCGACGCGGCCAAAAAATTCGGGAAGATTTCCGCCCTTCGCGGGGTTAATCTTTCGGTATGGCCCGGCGAGGTGGTCGTGGTGGTGGGCCCGTCCGGGTCGGGGAAATCGACGATGTTGCGGTGCCTAAATGCGCTGGAAAAAATCGACTCCGGCTCAATTGTTATCGACGGGACCCCGCTGGATGCCGACAACCGCCATGTGCATCAGGTTCGTACCGAGGTGGGGATGGTTTTCCAGTCGTTCAACTTGTTTCCCCACCTCACGGCGCTGGAAAATGTTGCTCTGGCTCCCCGATTGGTGCGCGGGAAATCGTCGGCAGAGGCCGACTCTGCCGCCCGGGTCTTATTGGCGAAAGTCGATCTGGCCGATAAGGCCGACGCTTATCCCGGTCAGCTTTCCGGGGGACAGCAACAGCGCGTGGCGATTGCCCGCGCACTGGCGATGACGCCGAAGATTATGCTCTTTGATGAACCGACCTCGGCGTTGGACCCGGAGATGATTGGCGAAGTGCTGGCGGTGATGAAAAAACTGGCCGCTGAAGGGATGACCATGGTGGTGGTAACTCATGAGATCGGCTTTGCCCGTGAGGTTGCCGACCGCTTATTATTTTTTACTGAAGGCAACATTGTGGAGGAGGGGCCGGTCGACGAGGTCCTCGATAATCCCCGACATCCACGGACGATTTCGTTTCTTGAGAAAGTGCTGTAGTCGGAGGATGCACTAATACCGACATTGACTAAAAAGGGGCGGACGATGACGACTAATACCTACCGCGTAATCATATTCGGGTGTCTGTTTTCACTTTTGACGATGTCGGTGATGGTTTCGGCTTTTGACCGGCCGATCGTTTCCGAGCGGGTGACGGCGGCTTTTGCACAGGGCGAAGATTCGGTTAAAGTCTGGGTTTATCTTCAGGACAAAAATCCTCTCGTCGACGGTCGGCAACGTCCGGCCCTTGCCGAATCGCTGATTGGTGAGCGATCGCTCTCCCGTCGCCGGATAAAAGGCCTGCCGACGGTGACCGAATACGACCGGCCAATCGCCGACAATGTCCTCGCGGCGCTATCTGCTGCGGGTCTGCGGGTCAAACTCACCTCGCGCTGGCTCGGTGCAGTCTCCGGCTGGGCTAATCAGAGTGCGATAAACAAGGTAGCCATGCTACCCTGGGTCGACTCCGTGCGCGTGGTCCGAATTTACCGTCGGCGAGCAGAGCTGGACGACGGCGCGGCCTTGCCTCGAATCACCGGGCCGCATGATGACGGGTTGGATTACGGCCTTTCGTTGGGGCAGTTGGCGCAAATCAAAATTACCAACGCTCACTCGGCTGGATACGACGGTGACGGGGTGATGATCGGGTTTCTGGATACCGGGTTCAATCCGGATATCTCCGCGTTCGCCTCGACCAATATCGTCGCGACCTGGGACTTCATCAACGATGATGAGGATATCGCCGATGACGATCCGGTTCAAATGGATCACGGCACCAAGACGCTCTCCTGTTGCGCGGCCTTTGCCGAAGGGGAGGTCATCGGCGGGGCGTACGCCGCAGATTATGTGCTGGCCAAGACAGAGCTCATGAACGATGACGATATCGAAATCGAGGAGGACTGGTGGGTTGCCGGATTGGAGTGGTGTGAGCGGCAGGGGGCGGATATTGTCTCATCCTCGCTGGGTTACCCCTCTTTTTATGTGTATGCCGACTTGGACGGCAATACCGCAATTACCACTAAGGCGGCCGATATTGCGGCGGCACAGGGGGTGTTGGTCGTGACTGCCGCCGGCAACGAAGGCGATAGCGAAATACGGCCCTGGATTATCCCGCCGGGGGACGCCGATTCAGCGCTCACCGTCGGGGCTGTTTACAATTCCGGTACGAAAGTCGGCTTTTCCAGCATCGGCCCGACAGCCGACGGCCGGATCAAACCCGATGTCATGGCCCAGGGTTCGCAGGTTTGGGTGGCCGACGATAGCGACGGAAACTATCAGACAGCCAGCGGCACCTCGTTTTCCACGCCGCTGGTGGCCGGGGCCTGTGCGCTGATGCTCCAGAAAAATCCCGGTTTGCGGCCGTACGAGATCATCGAGCGTTTGCGACAGACAGCATCACGGGCTGATACGCCGGACAATGAATATGGTTATGGGATTGTTAATCTCGATGCCGCGATGAACCTGAGCGGCGGCCCGATTGCGCCAGACGGAGAAATTCTCTACGGCCCCAATCCTTTCTCCACCCGGATCAAATTTAAATTTTCCGATGAAGAAAGAAACGGTCCATTCGATTATTGGATTTATAATTCTGCCGGTGAGCTGGTGTTTAACGATGAGGTGTCGTCCGGTTGGTTCTACTGGGACGGTGTAAACAATGCCGGTGAACGAGTAGCGAATGGCATCTATATTTGTCAGTTCAGGAGTCCTCGACACGAATATCAGATCAAAGTCGCATTGATTTCGCAAGACTAGGCGGATGGGTTTACATACCGTCGAGCGGGAAACCAGGAATGACTCGGTTGTTGTTTCCTTGCAATAGAATGTTTTCAGATTGTTGAGACGCGCTTTGAAACCCGGAGCAAAGCTCCGGGCCACGCACAATTGTAGTTCTCTGCATGTTTCCACCCAGGGGGCGAGGCACCGGAATAATGGTGTACGAGGACGTACACCAGCCACTGAATTCAGAGAATTGGGTACCCCACCGCTTTGCGGTGGCCTTAGTCGCGCGAAGCGCGACCAGTCTTAGGTGGCCGATACCCATGCGAGCACAGGCGAGAACATACACCATCCACGACAAATTGTGCGGGCACCATCATAAAAAACGCCGCCTCGAAAGGCGGCGTCGATACTACCATATCATCATCTGCGGCTATTCGCCGTTTTCGTCATCGGCCTCCGGCATTTCCGGTTCTGTTTCGGCCGGAGTTTCTCCGTTGCCGTCCCCATTTCCATTACCGTTGGTGTCGGTGACCACCCGGGCGACATCCATCACCCGGTCGCCCTCGTCCAGGTTGATCAACTTCACACCCTGCGTGGCTCGGCCGATCACTTTCACCTGCCGAAGTGGTTGACGGATAATAATTCCATTCTGTGAGATGATCATCAACTCGTCGTCGTCTACAACTTCCTTGATCGTGATCACCTTGCCGTTACGTTCGGTGGTTTTGATATTGATCACGCCCTTGCCGCCGCGATTGGTCAGTCGATAATCGGCGATATTGGATCGCTTGCCATAGCCGTTTTCGGTTACCGACAGCAGTGATGTCGTTCGCCGGACCACTACCATCCCGATCGCACGATCACCCTTTGCCAACGAGATCGCCTTCACCCCATAGGCCGTGCGGCCCATGGCGCGGACCTTCTCCTCATGGAATCGAATCGCCTGGCCGTCACGAGCGGCAATAATAATCTCGTTGGTGCCGTCGGAAATCGCCGCCTCGATCAACTCGTCGCCCTCGGGCAAATTGATCGCGTTCACTCCGCCCTTGCGCGGATTGCTGAATGCCGTCAGACTTGTTTTTTTGATTATTCCATTCTTGGTGGCCATGACGATGAAATGCTCGTCATCGAATTTCTTCACCGGCACATAGGCGGTCACGCTCTCACCGGGTGCGACCCGCAGCATGTTGGCGATGTTCTTCCCCTTGGCCAACCGTCCACCCTGCGGGATTTCATGAACTTTTAACCAATAACACCGTCCCGCTGTAGTGAAAAAGAGCATATAGTCGTGGGTCGAGGCGACAAAGAGATGTTCAACAAAATCCTCGTCGCGCGTTTCCATCCCGCGCACACCCCGGCCGCCGCGATTCTGTCGGCGGTAGGACGAGACAGTCAACCGCTTGATGTACCCGGAGTGGGAGATCGTGATGACCATGTCTTCCTCGGCGATCAGATCTTCAATCGAGATTTCATCGACATCTTCGATGATTTCCGTGCGGCGGTCGTCGCCGAATTTTTCTTTCAGCCAAAGGAGTTCTTCTTTGATAATCGCCATCCGTTGCGGTTTCGAGGCCAGGATGCCGCGTAAGCGCTCGATGGTTTTGAGCAGTTCGGTATACTCATCCTCAATTTTCTGCCGTTCCAGCCCGGTCAGCCGCTGCAACCGCATATCGAGAATCGCCTGCGCCTGAATTTCCGAAAGTTTGAATTTTTTCATCAGGCCGTCTTTGGCAATAGCGGGTGTTTTCGAACCGCGAATCAATTTGATGATCGCGTCGATGTGGTCCAGCGCAATGCGCAAACCCTCGAGAATATGCGCGCGGGCTTCCGCCTTGTTCAGGTCGAACTGCGTCCGGCGCAGGACGACTTCGTGACGATGTTTGAGAAACTCGCGCATCATCTCCGGCAGCGGCAGTAATTTCGGCACACCATCAACCAGCGCCAGATTAATGATCCCGAAGGTCACCTGCATTTGGGTATGCTTGAATAAATTGTTCAGGACCACTTCGGGGATGGCGTCGCGTTTGAGTTCGATAACGATACGCATCCCGTCGCGGTCGGATTCATCGCGCAGGTCCGAAATCCCCTCGAGCCGTTTGCTGCGCACCAAATCGGCAATCGACGACAGCAGGTTCGATTTATTAACCTGGAATGGGATTTCCGAGACGATGATATTCTGTTTGCCGTTTTTCAACGTCTCGGCATTGGCTTTGGCGCGTAGAGTTATTTTGCCTCGGCCGGTGCGGTAGGCCAGTTCGATTCCATTATGTCCGAGAATCAGGCCGCCGGTCGGGAAATCCGGCCCGGGCAGCAAGCCGAGAAGTTCATCGACTTCAATGTCCGGATTGTCGATCATCGCCGTTAGGGCGCCGACGATTTCGGTCAGATTATGCGGCGGGATATTGGCGGCCATCCCGACAGCAATCCCCGAAGTGCCGTTACAAAGCAAGTTGGGAAATTTCCCCGGCAGCACTACCGGTTCGCTGAGCGTCGCGTCGTAGTTGGGCACGTAGCCGACTGTGTCTTTTTCCATGTCGGCCAGCATTTCCATGGCCAGCTGGGTCAGTCTCGCCTCCGTATAACGCATGGCCGCGGCGGAGTCGCCGTCGATCGAGCCGAAGTTCCCCTGACCATCGACCAGCGGATAGCGCATATTAAAATTTTGCGCCATGCGTACCAGGGTGGGGTAGACCACCTGTTCACCGTGGGGATGGTAGTTACCCGAGGTGTCACCGGCGATCTTGGCGCATTTGCGGTAGGGCCGGTTCGGCGCCAGATTAAGGTCGTTCATTGCCACCAGGATTCGGCGATTCGACGGTTTCAAACCGTCGCAGACATCCGGCAGCGCCCGCTGAGTAATTACCGACATCGAGTAGTCGAGGTAGGAGGATTGCATCTCCTCCTGCAGTTGCACCGTCAAGATTTTTTCGCGTTCGAGAGCCATTACCGATCCTTCATCTCAAAGACAAATTCAATACAAGACCCCCCAAAAAAGGAGTACTACAGCCCCGCTAAAATTTACCTAAAACCGGGGAGCGGCGCAATAAACGAATCGCGGTTAGATGAGGACGAATCGTCAATATCTCAGAGGTGATTTATGCCGTTTGCCGACAGCCAGACTGTGAGGGACGGTAATGAACATATGCCGGATACACGGGGCAATGGCCGGAAAGCCGCCAGTTACCCATGTCCCGACCGGCGACCGTCTCCAAACTTGTTTGGGGTGAAAACCGCCTGGTTGGCGATTGCTTACGATCTATTCCGGAGAAAAGCGGGAGACGGGATTCGAACCCGCGACCAACAGCTTGGAAGGCTGTGACTCTAGCCAACTGAGTTACTCCCGCGTCGTGGGACAACCACCAATAAATCTGCCGCTTAAGGAAAATCAAGGGGAATTACCTCGATGATTGCCCGCCCGGTTGGTCTTATCACTCGTCCCGGGAAGAATCCGGCGAGTCGCGTGTAAATGTTTTGGTGAAAATGGATTGACTCGGGTTGGTTATGCTGGAGGGCAGTAAGCGGCGGCCTTTGACGGTCTGTCAACAATTGGTGGTGGGACAGTTGCCAAAACTTGACTTTATTATTACACTTACGAGCGTGGGGAAATCGGCGGGGATGGGTGGTCCACACCGCCGCAGACGCTTAATTCTCTTAAGGAGCAATAATGACCTATCAGGATATTCGTCAGTTCGTTTATCCGATTATATTGAGTGTTTCGGTTGTCTGCCTCTCTTTGCTGTCGGCCGGTTGTGGCGGGGGTGACGAGCCGCCGACCAAATCGTCGGATAAAATCATCTACCGGGCCGAAGGCGGCGTGGCCAAGCTTAACGGACAGGTTACCCTGACTATCCCGGCCGGAGCGATCTCCGAGGACACCGAGGTGGAATTCGCAATTTCCGAGGAATACCCGGCATTGCCGGAAGGATATGGCTTCGCCTCGCCGGTGTATGACATTTCACTGGCTGTTGGTCAGGTAATCGACACTGTATATTTGGCGGTAACCTACCTCGATGGGCTGCTTCCCGACGGCGTATTGGAGGCGACGTTGATGATCGCCCGGCACGATGGTCAGAGTTGGACAATCTTCGACCCGAGCATCGACTCGTACGATAACCAGGCCGAACTCGGGACGACGGACTTGCTTGGTTGGGCGGTGATCTGGCCCGAACAGCAGCCGCGTCAGACCGCCCGGACGATTATTACCGGGATCCACAACGACATCAGCGTCGATCATCGGGCGGATTTTGACCTCGGTCTCGGCGACGTGCGGCGAGCGGAATTAGAGACCTCACTGGCCGGTTTTTTGTCTGCTTTCGATGCCCATGACAATGCCGAAGTTGACGCGGCAATCCTGGCATTTCTCGCCGCCAATCGGGCAATTGAAAACGATGGGGGAATCATCGTTTTTGAAACCGCCGCCCAATTGGCCCAGGCCTATCTTGACCTCGGGCTGGCCACCGGATACTACACTGCCGTGACTATGGCCGACCCCCCGGAGATTCCCATCGGGAACTGGAAATACCTGCCTCCCGCATTCGCGGCTTTATTTGTTAATTCCCCGGGATATACGTGCGAGTGGTCGCGGGGCAAGGCCGGGACAATCCAGACTACCGACCAAATCCTGCAGGACTTTTTTGTGCAACTGAATTATGTGCCGACATTCGGCGGGTTGTCATACCTGGACCCGCCGGAACAGGTCCAGCGACAATCACGCGTTCTTTCCAATCGGGCCACCGGGACTTATCGGATCGATATGGTCGTCGGTGCCAATGACGCCGGACATACAATTTATTACGACTATTATCGCGATCGGGAATTGGTGCTCTATTGGCCGATCAATACCGAGATCGTGATGTTCAACCTTCTGGGTACGGATAATTCAGTCAACGCACTTTCTTACTCTGTCGAATTCGGTGATATCCTGGCTGATTTCCAATGGACTCACGAGAACGGTTTCAGCAGTGCCGCCCAGGAGGATTCACTGGGTGCCTGGGTCTATTTTGGTTTACCGGTCGAGGCGCTGATCAATCAGCGCAAACAGGAGGGTATGCTCAATCTGGTCACCTGGTCCGGCTCGGTCGGTACGACCGAGGAATTATATTTCCCGGTAAATCGACGACCGGTGCTGGGTTATGGTGATTGGACCGCTCCTTCTGCCGTCACCGATCTGGTTGCCACCGAATACTGGGGTAATTCCGTTCGGTTGGAGTGGACCGCTCCCGGCAATGACCTGGATACCGGCAGAGCAACATATTATGATATCCGCTTCTATGATCAGCCGATCACCGAAGACAACTGGGCGGTTGCCGGTCAATTGCTTGACGAGCCGGCCCCCCGCGAATCGGCAGAGCATGAAAATTATGTTTTACTCCCCTATGACCTGTCCCGGACAACCTACCTGGCGGTGCGTACCCTTGACCAGGATCTGAATACTTCTGAACTATCCAATGTCATTCAACTGGCCAACCTCGACGAGCTTGAAGTTAATTTTCCTGATGGAACACTCGATGCGTTGGTCCGTCTTAAGTCCGGCGTCCTGTCCGGTCAACTCTATGGTTCGGATCTCGCCGGCATAACCACTTTCTCGGCAGTCGGGCAGGGGATCTTCCATTTGGCCGGGATGCAGTATCTCTCTAATTTGACTGTGCTCAATTTAAAATCCAATTTGCAGATTGACGATATCAACCCGCTGGAGCATTTGATTCGCCTGGAGTGGCTAAACCTCTCCGCCAATAATTTTGGCGAGGTATCCGCCCTGGAGAAATTGACCAATTTGAAGGTGCTTGATCTGACCAGTAACCGGGTTGCCGATCTCTCGGCTCTGGCGGGGATGACGGCGCTGGACACCTTGGCGATTCGTTATAACGAAGTCGCCAATCTTGATGCACTCAGTGGTCTGGAGAACCTGAAGTATCTCGAATTAGGCACGAATAACATCAGCGATATCGCTCCCTTGGGCAACCTTCACAATCTGGAATACCTGAATCTGGAACTGAATAACCTCATGGATATTACGCCATTGGAGGGTTTGGACAAGTTGAAAACGCTCGATATGAGTTCCAACCGCATCCTCGACATCACGGTGTTGGAATTTTTGACCGGTCTGGATGATCTCGATCTTTCCAATAACCTATTTACCGACCTCACCCCATTGGTCAATAACCCGGGGATTGCGGCCGGTGACCATATCGACCTGCGCCAATGTCCCCTTTCCAGTCGTGTGATCCAATTCCAGGTTGGAGCTTTGCTTGATCGTGGTGTGGAAGTACTCTATACACCGCTGGGTGAGTAGCAATATGAGGTATAAAAAATGCGGCCGGCCGGGGGTATCACCCTCTCGGCCGGTTTTTTAATTTATTGCTATTAAAAGATATAGAGCGAAATCTTCCCGATCTCCCCGACATCAAATCAATGAATTCTCGCAGTTGTCGGAAATAACTGCACTTTCGTCCCGCTTGTCACAAAAATCACTTTCTCCTTGCTCACTCCGGGGAGAGAGTATATATTCCTTTCTCTAAAACGAGGAGAAAACTCTATAAACCATAACGGGTTAGGGGAGACGCTGCACATGCTTGACTTGAATTGGGGATTGTACGCGCCGGTCTTCGGACTGGTCGGGTTGATCTTCGCGCTGGCCATGTTTCTCTCGATCAAGCGTATGCCCACCGGCAACGCTAAAATGACCGAAATCGCGGAGGTGATCCACCGGGGTGCCATGGTGTTCCTCAAACGGGAATACTCCATCCTGGCGGTCTTCATCCTGGTAGTGTTCGGGCTGCTGGCCTGGAAGATCAACCTCAACACGGCTATTGCCTTCGCCAGCGGTGCGGGCTGTTCAATGCTTGCCGGGTTTTTTGGGATGTCCTCGGCAACAGCGGCTAATGTCCGCACGACCGCTGCGGCCAAAGATTATGGCCAGGCCAAAGCCCTGATCGTTGCTTTCACCGGCGGGTCGGTCATGGGCATGTCGGTTGCCGCATTGGGTTTGATCGGACTGGGTTTGTGGTTCGGCATCCTGGGCTTCGATCCTGAGAAACTTTCGGTTCTTGCCGGGTTCTCGATGGGCGCTTCCTCAATCGCGCTGTTCGCCCGTGTGGGCGGCGGGATTTTCACCAAGGCGGCCGATGTCGGGGCCGACCTCGTCGGCAAAATCGAAGCCGGGATTCCTGAAGACGACCCGCGCAACCCTGCCGTGATTGCTGATAACGTCGGCGACAACGTCGGTGATGTCGCCGGGATGGGTGCCGATTTATTCGAATCTTACGTTGGATCGATCGTTGCGACCATTGTCCTCGGCGCATCGATGTTCGTCGCCGGTACCGGGCCGCGAGGGCTGATCGTCCTGCCGCTGGCGGTGGTGATGATCGGTATCGTCGCCAGTATGCTGGGTATCCTTTCGGTACGTTTATTCGCTTCGATGAACCCGGCGGCGGTGCTCAGAATTGTGACCTATGTCGCGGCGATCGTCATGCTTGTCGCCGTGTTCTATACCACCAATGCGCTGGGAATCGATGTCAATGTTTTCTGGACGGTTTTGCTCGGGGCAATTTCCGGGATATTGCTCGGTTTGCTGACCGAATACTACACGGCGGCCGGTCCGATCCGCCGGATTGCCGAGTCCTCCAAAACCGGCCCGGGCACCAATATCATCACCGGCCTCGCGGTTGGGATGGAATCGGTTGCCCTGCCGGTGTTGGTCATCTGTGGTGCGATTTACCTGTCCTTTGAATTAGCCGGCCTGTATGGCATCGGTATCGCCGCAGTCGGGATGCTCTCGACTATCGGCGTGACCATGTCGGTTGACGCCTATGGTCCGGTTGCCGACAACGCGGGCGGTATTTCTGAAATGGCCGGGCTTGGCCCGGAAGTCCGCGCAATTACCGACCGTCTGGACGCACTGGGCAACACCACCGCCGCCATCGGCAAAGGTTTCGCCATCGGTTCGGCGGCCCTCACCGCACTGGCGTTGTTCTCGGCTTACACGACCGCAGTCGGCCTGGAGAGCATCAACTTAGTGTCTTCTCGCGTGGTGGTTGGCCTGTTCATCGGCGGCCTGCTGCCGTTTTTCATCGGCGCGTGCACAATGACCGCTGTTGGTAAAGCGGCCTTCCGGATGGTGCAGGAAGTCCGCCGTCAGTTCAAGGAAATCCCGGGTCTGATGGAAGGCAAAGCCAAGCCCGATTCGGACACCTGTGTTGCGATCTCCACCACCGCCTCACTGCAGCAGATGATTCTGCCGGGCCTGACTGCCATCCTGGCTCCGGTCATCGTCGGTTCGCTTATCGGTAAGGAAGCCCTCGGCGGAATGCTGGCCGGGGCCACACTGACCGGGGTGATGATGGCCCTGATGATGTCCAACGGCGGCGGTGCCTGGGACAACGCCAAGAAATATATCGAGGGCGGCGCGCATGGTGGGAAGGGTTCCGATGCGCACAAGGCCGCAGTAGTCGGCGACACTGTCGGTGATCCGTTCAAAGACACCTCCGGTCCGTCGATGAATATCCTGATCAAATTGATGGCGATTGTTTCTCTGGTGCTGGCTCCCTTGTTCCGTTAAAAGCTGTTCGACCGTAAGGTTTTCAACGGCGCAGGTCAAATGACCTGCGCCGTTTTCCTGTCGAATTTGTCAGTTGTTTTTTGTGCGATTCACTACTTCTTTCTTGTCGTCGTATTGAATAGATTACCGGGCGAAGGGTAACGGGGAGCAGATGGGTTGATTGGCAGAGAATAAGGAAAAGGTGAAACTTTACGGGAAGGTATTCGTCTATTGTGGCGTGTGCCGAATCAGGAGAACAGAACATGAATGAACCGATTTCGACCTCCGAAGTCGTACCCGAGGAAACCCCGCAGATGGGTATGGTTGCGCGGTTTGTCGGCGTTTTCACCAGTCCCCGGCGCTCATTCGCGTCGATTAAAAGAAACCACGAGTGGTTGGCGGCTATTCTCGTTGTCCTGATTTTCGGCATGGGATCGTATGCTCTCACCAGACCATATATCATCAAAGGTCAGTTAGCGACGTTTGAGGAACGTTTGGATGCCAATTCCAACATGCCTGAGGCGCAAAAACAAGAGATTCTCGACGGGTACGAAGAGCAGATCAGCAACCCTGTCTGGTTACTCCTCGGGCCGGTATTTTTGGTCATCGTGGCCTTGATCGCCTCCGCGATTCTCCTGTTCCTGGGGAATATAGTCCTCGGTGGGCAGGCAAAATTCCTCACCGTGCTTAACATGTATTGTCTGACATTTCTTGTTGGAGTACCGGAGACGATTATCAAATTACCGATGATCCTCTCCAAGAAATCAATTGATGTCAAGACATCGCTGGGCCTGCTGGCCTCCAGCGAAAGTGTCGGGCCGTTCATGTCTACTATTCTCGATAAATTCGATATTTTTGCGATCTGGCAGGTGGCCCTGGTCAGTATCGGTTTGTCGGTCCTGACGAAGACATCGGTCGGCAAGTCGGCCACGGTAGTTGTGATCGTCTGGCTGTTGTGGGTGATAATCCAGGCGGGGTTGGCTACCCTCGGCGTCAATTTTGGTGGAATGTGAGCAGGATATATCCAGGTGAACAAAAGAGGAGCAAATATGTGTGCAGTGCACTGGTTACGCCGGGGGGTGGTTTCCGCTATCGTGGTCCTGGTTGCTTTTGGCGGGGGGGTGCAAGCCGAGAAACTAACCCTCGACGAGTGTATCGACATCGCTCTGGAGCGCAATGTTTCGATGGCGACGGCACGCTATTCGTTGGATATGGCGAAGCAAGATGTCTGGTCCGCCTGGGGCAGTTGGTTACCGCGATTCTCGGCGAGAGCCAGTTATTCATATTATGACCAGGCGCTGAACTCGGCCTCACAGGTCGCAGTTGTTCGAGGTATTTTTCGGCAGTATGACAAGAGACTACAGTTTGAACAAAATCTTTTCCGCTGGGGTGGAAATTATTTTAATTTAAAAAACAAATTGTTGCTCCGCGCGAAAAGCAAGTACGATTTGACCCAGTCGGAACTGGAAACAATCGACTTGGTTCGCAACTACTATTACAGTGCGCTCAAATACGGCGGCTTGCTCGAAGTTGCCCAGCAGTCGGTGGAAACCGCCGCCCACAACCTGCAACTGGTACAGGCACGGTTCGATCTCGGTTCGGCCAACCAGTCCGAACTGCTCAAGGCAAAGGTGCAACTGTTGACCAACAAGGCCTCCCTCGAACAGGCCAAAAAAAACCAGGCCGTCAGTGTTGCACAGCTGAACAATGTCATGAACCGGCCGGCCACCTCGCCGATTACGCTGGATGACACGTTTGACACGTTGTCGGTCAACCGCGATTTCACTTCGGCGATGACCTATGCCGAGCAGCACCATCCGCAGATTCTCGCGGCATCCGCCGAATTGCAGGCAGCGCGATATGACCGTTTGAGTGCGCGCGCGGATTATCTCCCCTCGGTGTACATCAACGGCTGGCGCCGGTGGTCGGCTACCGACGTTTCGCGGTGGAGCAGTTTTGATGGCGATGAGGCCAACTGGTATTTTGGAATGAGTTTTTCGTGGCCGATCCCATTTTTTGATGGATTTAAGCGGAAGACCGCCCACGCCCGGGCTACTGCCGGTTATAAACTGGCCCAATTGAGTTTGGAATCGACGATTAACGACGTCGGCCTCGGGGTTCAGACGGCAATCCTCGATATCAACAATGCGCGGGCCAACCTATACCTCTATGAAGAATCGTTGCGCTCGGCCGAGGAAGACATGCAGATTGCCCAGGAACGGTATAACCTCGGGGCGGCGACGATCCTTGACCTGCTCGATGCCGAGAAAAATCTGGGCGAGGCGCGGCAGAATTTCGTCAGCGCGAAATTCGATTTTAATCTCGCGGTCTCCGCGCTGGACAAGGCGATGGGCATTCGTCGTTGATACGGGTGCAAATGTAGTCCAACATTTACGGTTACCGTGTATAATCGGGAGAGCGGTCGTTTGACCGCGGCGGCGACATGTCGCCGATAGATAGACCTGTTCGCAAGCAGAGGTAGTCATGGCAAATGGCCCAAAGAAAAAATCCAAGGTAAAAGTCATTCTTATTGGCGCAGCGGTGGTGGTGGTCATTGGCGGAATCTTTGCCGCTAATATGCTGCAAAGTGAGGGTGTCGACTACAAAGTGTCGGTCGGTAAAGTCGAACGCGCGGACCTCACCTCAATTGTCACCGCCTCCGGCCAGATCCAGGCCCAGACCGAAGTGAAAATATCGGCCAATGTATCGGCGAAAATTGTCAATTTGCCCGTCAAAGAAGGCCAGAAAGTAAAAAAAGGCGACCTTCTGGTGCAACTCGACCCCGACCGCTATCAGGCGGCAGTCGATCAGTATCGCGCCTCGCTGTCCTCACAACAGGCACAACTCGAACTTTCGCGGGCGCAGGAAGAAGAAGCCGAACTGGCCTTCCGGCGTGCCGAAAAACTGTTTAGTGGAAAATTGATTTCCAAAGAAGAATATGATGCGGCGCGTACGCAATATGACATCAGTAAAGCTCGCAGCAACTCCGATTGGCATGGTGTGGAACGAGCGAAGGCCTCATTGCGTGAAGCCCGCGACCAGTTCAATTATACGACGATCACCTCTCCGATCGACGGGACAATCACTGTCTTAAATGCCGAGATCGGCGAAATAGTCATGATCGGCACGATGAACAATCCCGGGACGGTTATCATGACTGTCTCCGATCTTTCGGCAATTGAAGTCGAGATTGAAGTTGACGAGACCGATATCGCGCAGGTCGAGATCGGCCAGCCGGTGAAGATCGAACTCGATGCGCTTCCCGATACGACGTTCAAAGGCGAAGTGATCGAAATCGGAAACAGCGCGCAGGTGTCCGGCTATGGCTCCTCCGACCAGGTGACAAATTTTCTGGTTACCGTGCTTATGAAGGAGATCGATCCCGAGATCCGGCCGGGGATGTCGGCCACCTGTGATATTACCACCGCCGAAGCGGTCGACGTGTTGAATATCCCGATCGGGGCGGTGGTCCTGCGTGATGAAAAAGACGTACGCAAGGATGTCGGCGGGGACAAGAAAAGCCCGGCCGCCAAAGAGGATGACGGGGGGGCGCATGCCGCCGATGGCGAAGCGGCCAAGGCCGCAGACGAAAAACCCAAAAGCAAAAAGAAAGTTAAGCCCAAAGAACTTCAGGGTGTCTTTGTCATCAAGGATGACGTGGCGCATTTTGTCGAAGTCACAACGGGGATCGCCGACCAGCAAAATATCCAGGTCAAATCCGGGCTTGAAGAAGGTGACGAAATTGTCACCGGGAGCTTTAAGGTATTGCGGAAGCTGGCTGAGGGCGACCGGGTCGAAATAAAGAAACCCTCCAAGTCTGAGAAATCCGACTGAGCGCAAGGTTTGCTGAAGAAAGAGACGATTGTGTTAATCAAAACGGAAAATCTCTGGAAATCATACGAAATGGGCGCGGAGACCGTGCATGCCCTGCAGGGCGTGAATGTCATGGTGGAAAAGGGCGAATACCTGGCAATCATGGGGCCGTCAGGGTCGGGCAAGTCCACCCTGATGAACTTGATCGGTTGTTTGGACAGCCCGAGTAAAGGGATCTATGAACTCAACGGCCGCCGGGTATCGGAGATGAACGACAACGAACTGGCCCGGATCCGCAACAAGGAAATCGGGTTTGTCTTCCAGACATTCAACCTTCTCCCGCGCGCCAGCGCCCTGCATAATGTCGAACTGCCGTTGATCTACAATGGCGCCGACTCGTCGATGCGCACCGAAAAAGCCCGGCGGGCGCTGGAGATGGTCGACCTCGGCGATCGGACAAACCACCGGCCCAATGAACTCTCCGGCGGCCAGCGGCAACGTGTGGCAATCGCCCGTGCGCTGGTCAACAACCCCTCGTTGATCCTTGCCGATGAGCCGACCGGTAACCTCGATTCCAAAACCGGCAAGGAAATCATGGCGTTATTCGGTCGGCTCCACCAGGCCGGCAACACGATTATCACCGTAACTCATGAGCACGACGTGGCTTTATACGCCAACCGTATTTTGCATATCCGCGACGGACAGATTGAAAAAGAAGAGTTCGTCGAGCACTAATGAGTTGTTAATTCGCGGCCGCATCAGGCCGCGCAGGAGATTCGTTGCGACACGTATGGGACAGCATTGTCCTGGCGCTCCAGGCGCTCTGGGTCAACAAAATGCGCTCGATTTTGACGTTGGTCGGCGTGGTGATCGGGGTGATGACAATTATCGCCATCGTGTCGCTGATCAACGGGATGAACGCCTATGTTGCCGACCAAATCTCGGGGATGGGCGCGTCGACTTTTATTGTCGATCGCTACGGCATTGTCACTTCCGAGGAGATGTGGTGGGAAGTCTTTAAGCGCAAACCGCTCAGATACGAAGATATGGAGGCCGTTGCCGATCAATGTGAACTCTGCGAAGAGGTCGGCGGGCGGGCCCGGACAACCCGTACCGTCAAACGCGGGAACCAGTTTGTCGACAACGTGGAAGTGCGCGGTCATACGGCAAATTATCCGGACATCATCAACCTGGACGTCGAACGCGGTCACTATCTGACTGAAGACGATTACCGGCATCGGCGTAACGTTTGTTTTATTGGGTACGACATCATCGATAACTTATTCCCCGGCGTCGATCCGATCGGCAAAGAGGTCAAAATCGACGGCCGGAAATATCGGGTAATCGGTTTTGGTGAACGGCAGGGATCGTCGTTCGGGCGAAGTGAAGATAATTACATCCACATCCCGCTGACCACATTTGAAAAGCAATTCGGCACCCGGCGTTCGCTGCGCATTTACGTCAAGGCCCCCTCGTTCGAACAAATGGAAGAGACCAAAGACGAAGTGCGCATGATCCTGCGTGCGCGGCGGGGAGTGAAATATCACGATGACGACAACTTCGGCATCATGACCGCCGCTGATTTTATGCGGATGTGGGAAAACTTTTACGGCATGGCGGCGATGGTCATGATTGGGATTTCCTCGATTTCCCTGGTCGTCGGCGGGATTGTCATTATGAATATCATGCTTGTTTCGGTCACCGAACGGACCCGCGAAGTCGGGATTCGCAAAGCAGTCGGAGCGCGTCGGCAAAATATCATGTTCCAGTTTTTAGCCGAGGCGGTCATCCTGTCATTGCTGGGTGGCGGAATGGGGGTTGCCGGCGGCTTCCTCCTGGGCTACATCGGGACCAGTATGTTCGGTCTGCCTACCGGGGTGGCGCTCTGGTCGGTATTTCTTGGTTTGGGAGTTTCGTCGGTGGTCGGTGTCTTTTTTGGGGTCTACCCGGCGATGAAAGCCGCGCGGCTCGACCCCATTGAAGCGTTGCGTTATGAGTAGAGTGTTGGCGAGTTAATCATGGCCTTGAACCTATTCGAAATTCGGGAAGCAATTGTCATGGCTTTCGAATCGATCCGGGCCAACAAGATGCGCGCTTTCCTCACCGTGCTGGGCGTGATGATCGGGGTCAGTTCGGTAATCGGGATGGTCTCGATCATCACCGGTATGAACAATTCGATGGCGCAACAGATCAAGTCGCTGGGTTCGAACGCCATTTATGTCACCAAGTACAAACCGGGAATCGTCATCGGTCACCGCTCGGCGGCCGAACGTAATCGCAAGCCGATTACCTACGAAGACGCGATGGCAATTAAAGAACGCTGTTCGGCGGTCGCGGCCGTTTCGCCGGAGAACCACTATTGGCGCCCCGGCGGCGGCAATACCGCCAAATACAAAGGGAACGAAGCGCGCCGCCCCGATCTGGTCGGCGTGTTGCCCGACTATCAAATAGTCAACAATATGGTGATGGACCAGGGCCGCTTTATTACCGAGATGGATCACCATTTCCGGCGGATGGTCTGTGTGATCGGAGCCGATATTGCCGATGCGCTTTTCCCGAGTCTCGACCCCATCGGCAAAGAAATCCTGGTGAACAACCACCGGTTTACCGTGATTGGCGTTCCGGAAAAGCGCGAAGCATTCCTCGGTGAATCGCAGGATGACTATATCCTGTTGCCTTATGGCACTTTTGCCAAACTCCATCCCTGGGAAAAGGAACTCTGGCTGGCTTGCACTGCCGTGTCGCCGGAAATGATGGACGTGGCAATTGAGCAGATTACCGAGGTCATGCGCCGCCAGCGCGGATTGTCCTATAACGATGAAAATGATTTTCATGTTGCCACGCAGCAAACGCTGATGGACCTTTACAATCAAATCACCGGCACGATTTACATCGCCATGATCGTGATTTCCTCGATCGGCTTGATGGTCGGTGGTGTCGGTGTGATGAATATCATGTTGGTTTCGGTGACTGAGCGGACGCGAGAGATCGGTGTGCGTAAGGCCATCGGCGCCCGTCGCGCCGATATTGTCGGTCAGTTTTTAATTGAGGCGATGGTGCTTTCCGGTTCTGGCGGGGTCATCGGTATTCTCGTCGGCCTCGGTCTTGCTTTTTTGGTCAAAGCCACGACCCCGCTGACTGCGGGGATCTCCCTGCTTTGGATAATTATTTGCTTCTCCGTCTCCGTCGGGGTCGGACTCATCTTCGGTTCTTACCCCGCCTACCGGGCCGCCCGCGTTGATCCGATTGTGTCCTTACGCTATGAATAGCCGTCAAAAGACGGAATAAGAATCGTCTACCGAATGTATTATATTGTGGTGGACATGTGTGCCCGTATTTACATTTAAAAGGGAGGGCTGTTGGCCGGAAAGCCGCGGCCGAGCGATTATGCCGAAACGTCGCAGGAGGTTTGTGATGCGGAAAACGGGGGAGGCCAGAACCTGGTTGCTTCTTTTGCCGTTGCTGCTTGCCGCCGGCATTTGCGGGATTGCCCGGATTGGCCTGGCCCAATCGGAATTTTCCGGGTTGCCGGAGTTGGGTGTACCGGTTTTCTATGCCGATGCGGCGGTTTTCAAAGGCGTTGACGGGCCGGAAACCCGAATTGAAGTCTATTATAAAATTTTCAATCCGAATTTGACCTATGTCCGGCGGGAAAAGTCATATTTTGCCAATTATGAAATCGACGCCGTTCTCCGGGGTGAGCATAATCCCCAGGTGAGTTCGGTTTCGCACAGTGAATCGTACACCGTTGAGTCATATAAACAGACCCGCGATAAAGAGAGTTATCTGGTTAACCGGGTAGACCTGACGGCACCGGCTGGTAAATATAAACTCGACCTGACCCTGACCGACCGGATCTCACATAAGAAATTTTCGCAGCAAATCCCGGTTGTGGTTCCTGACTTTCCCGAGGATGGCTATAGTCTCTCCACGCCGCTATTCGCCGCCGCCGTCCAGGCCGGACAGGTCCCGGACAAGTTTATCAAGTACGGCCGTCCCCTGATCCCCAGCGTTGTCCGGGCCTATGGAGGGAATCAGGAAGAGGTGCCGGTATATCTGGAAGTTTACTCACCCCCGGGTGACACCACCGAGTTGATGGTATTGGCTAAATCGTTCCAGCGTCGCCACCGTCAGTTGAGGATCGATACTTTGCGCTTTATTCCGGAGGCGACCGGGCGAAGCCCGCTGTTGCTGGCGATTCCCACCGCTGAATTTGACAAGGGGCAGTGCGAATTCACCCTGACTCTTTCGGATGGTCAGAATGTGCTCGCCAAAGGATTGCAGACTTCCTATGAGGTTGTCTGGTCGTTGGCCTATCAGATCAAGAACGATTGGGAGACTGTGGTCGATCAACTGGTCTATATCGCCCAACCCTCGGAAGAAAAGCAGTTGCGCAAGGTGCCCCCTGAACGGCGGATGCAGGCATTTGATGCTTTCTGGGCGTCGAAAGACCCCACGCCGGATACTCCGGAGAACGAGGCGCGGATCCGCTATTATTGGCGAATACAATTTACCGATCGACATTTCACCAATCCCTACCGGCGGGGCTGGCAAACTGATTTCGGCATGGTCTACATTAAGTATGGCGAGCCGGACCAGGTAGAACGCTATCCCTTCGAATTGGCGCAAAAGCCCTACGAAATCTGGTACTATTATGCGCAGGGGCGCAAGTTTATCTTTGTGGACTCGCGGGGGAATGACGATTATCAATTGCAGTACCCGTTTGACGGCCTGTACTAATCCGGGCCGATGAGAACAAGGATGAGGGAGATGGATCGATGATTAAGAGAGATTACGTGGGCTTTACTGTGCTCGGGGCGTTGATTGCCGCAGTGGCCTTCTGGGGAGGGATGGCGACGGGGAGTCTCGCGGCCAAAACGGACACCGGGAATTTGACGGTGTGGGCGGACTATGCCTGCTATCGGGTCGCGGATGATCCGTCGGTAACCGAGGTGGAGTTCGTTTTTGCCTTTAAGCGTCATGAGTTTACTTTTGTCGGTGAACCGGACGGGTCGCAGATGGCTCAGATCGGTCTCTGGGTGCAGTTGATGAACATGCAGGGTCAGCCGGTCACCGATACGATCAGCGCATATTTCGGCGCGGAGGTAGGCGGTGCGGCGGAGGCCCAACGGCCGGACTATAAAGTTTTCTATGCTTTGCCGCTGCAAATCCCGCCCGGTTTGTACCGCGCGCGGATAATTGCGCTCGACTCGTATTCCGACGAAAACAACCGCCAGTACGGCGAATTGGTCATGCCGCTGGTTGTCCGCGATTTTTCTGCCGCCGATTTGGCCATTTCCGATATCAAGCTGGCTTACGATATTGATGTTCTGGAGGAAACCGATCCGAATGCGCCCCTGGACGTGCTGGTGCGCAACCAGCGGAAAGTCTTTCCCGACCCGCGAGGGATACTTTCGCGCAACCGACCGCGGCTGTATTTTTATGGCGAAATTTACAATCTGGCTTATGAACCCGGCGGCGACAATGTCTACGAACTCGGGTTTCGCTTTTTGACCGAAGACAGCACGACGATCCGCGATTTTGGTACCCGGGCGTATAAAAAACCGGGAACCTCGTCGGTATTGGCCACCGGTCTGCCGATCGGCGATATGCCGGAAGGGAATTTTCTTCTGGAGGTCACCGTGACCGATCCGGCGTCCAATCGTCCGGCCACGGCGATCAAGCCGTTTACTATCGTGCTGGAAAGCGCCGGGGTTGACTCGCTGACGCCGGAACAGGCCGAAAGGATGCGCAATGTTATTCTCTTTCTCGCACGCAAAGACGAGTTGGAAACGTATGACGGTCTCAGTTTGACGGGTAAGAAAAATTTCCTGATCAAATTCTGGAAACGATTTGACCCGACACCCGGCACCGCTGTCAATGAATTCCGCGATGAACATTACCGGCGAATCAATTATGCCAATGAACAGTTTTCCACGAGTATTGGTAAACGGGTGGATGGCTGGTCCACCGACCGCGGGCGGATCTATATCAAGTATGGCCCGCCGGATGAGACCGAAATTGTCCCGTCCACCATGGAAGAAAAACCATACGAAAAGTGGTATTATTACCAGTTCAAGGACCAGGGAGAGGTCTATTTTATACTGGTAGACGAGGACGGCTTCGGCAATCTGAAACTTGTCCATTCTACCGCACGTGGTGAGCGGCACGACCCGGAGTGGGCCGCAAAAATCAAGGCAGCCCGACTGGAACGGTATTAACCGGCCCGGCATAATTTTGTCGCTCTTGCCGGTGGAAAACCATCAACAATCGGCTGGCGTAAGGTTCAAGCCCGGGCCGGAACGCACCGACACACTACAATGGTTGCCGCCCTTTAGGCAGGCGCGGTGGACAGCAGAGCCAAAGGGAGTAATCTGATGACAGCCTCGGCCATTGACAAACTGAAAAAAGAGATTGAAGATATCGAGAAGCAATTGGCGGCCAATCCGTTCGGCGGTCTGTTCGACAAGGCCCGAATGGAAAAACTTCACAAAAAACTCAAGAAAAAACGCAAAGAACTGGCCGTCCTCGAAAAGGAGCAGGTCCAGCCCGCCGGCAAGAAAAAGGCAAAATAGCTTCTGGCCGGCTCCCAATGTCTTTTCCAAACGGACTTTGACAATCCAAGCCGACAGGGTCTTGATTTTGGCGGGACAATGCGTATCTTTTCCCGTCGATAAAATCGGACTTGCTGGGGGATCGTCCAATGGCAGGACATGCGGCTCTGGACCGTAGTATCGGGGTTCGAATCCCTGTCCCCCAGCCATTGAATTTTCCCCTCGACTTTTCGCCGGGGGGATTTGTTTATGGACCGGGCAGGTCAGGGCAGGGGAAATGATAATGACCGGAATCTGGACAAACCCGCTGGTGCACGCGGCTATCTTATCAGTTTTGCCGATTGCCGAGCTGCGTGGGGGCATCCCCTATGCCGTCGCCATGGGAATCCACCCGCTGACCGCCTATTTCCTCTGCGTACTGGCCAACATACTCGTGATCCCGATCGGCTGGCTGTTTTTGGAAACCGGCCATAAGGTGCTCTATCGGCTCAAACCATACCGCTGGATTTTCGATAAGTTTGTTCTGCGCACCAAACGTAAAGCCGAAAAAAATGTCCAGCGCTGGGGGTACTGGGGTGTGATGTTATTTGTGGCGATCCCTTTGCCGGTCACCGGCGCCTACACCGGCACGCTGGCCGCCTGGGTCCTGGAGTTGGAGAAGAAAAAGGCCTTTTGTTATCTGGCCCTGGGCGTGGTCATCGCCGGGGTGATTGTCAGCATCGCCACGTTCAGCGGCATCGGCATCTTCAAGCTGTTTACAAAGTAGTCCATAATAAGCTTGTCGTGTGGCCGTCCCAAACTTGTTTGGGGTGGATCCCCTCATATTTTGAAAAGCAAATTGGATTCCCGCTCACCGGCCGCCAAGGCGGCCCGTGTCGGGAATGACGTGTTGTTGTTTCCTGCTGTCCAGTTGGTGCATGCCCCTAACGGACACACATAGCTTTTCTTTAGGATTATGCAGAAATCAAAATTGTGTCATTCTTGGCGTCCACCTGTGGCGGATTTGAGCGGGAATTCCGTTTGTTTTTACTCGATTCTCAATACCAGAAATTGGACCCCCGCCTGCGCCTGTGCGCCTGTGGAGGGCGGGGGTAACGAATTTATGAAACGGCGATGGCAAGCAAGGAACGCCCGTGGTCGGCGTGTGTCTTCACGCAATAACATGAAATGCGCCGATAAACCCACTACACGGGCCACACCGACCATATTCAAGAAAATTAGTGGGGATGTTTATTGGCCACAAAAAAACGCGCCGGAACGCGCTGCCCAAAATTATCTGCGGGTAAAACTCGCGAACTTAGCGGAAGAGAGCTTTGATCTTGCCCCAGGTGCTCTTGCGGACATCCAGGGTGATCGACGTAGCGGTCAGGTTGATCTCTTTTGAACCGCTGAAAGCCGTAAAGATCGGCTGGGCATCGTAATTGCCGGCCCGGATCGTGATGATGTCTTCGGGGCTCCAACCGTCGCGAACAACCGTCTGGTCATTATCCGGCGGGATATCGAAAGCATATCGCCCGGTGACGACCACTGTGGTTTCCGCAATGACGATACCGTCAATCCTGGCTTGTAACCGGGTCCCGACCGGAGCGGGTGCGCCAAGATAGGTGAGCGTACCGGACGGGCGGCACTCATTGAGCGTCGGCCAGCCGAATGAAACCGAAGCAAAGACCGTCGCGGCCAGCAGGCCGAGTAAAGCTATGCGAGCAGCGGGACTTTTCATTTTCAGACCAAACTCCAACGTCTCAGGGTATATCCCCACATTACCCACGATTTACTACGGACAAAACGGCTTGTCAAGGAACTTTCGTTACTGAAATTGCCGGATTACCCTTTGCCCGGGACATCGATATTGTGCCGATTACACAGATAAAAGGAAAGATACTCCATTTCCATCGACATATTGACCGTGCGTAAAACGACATCGGACGGGACTTTCAGGTTGATCGGCGCGAAATTGAGGATCGCTTTAATCCCGGTTGCCACACAGATATCCGCGATTTTTTGCGCATTGGAAGCCGGTACCGCAATCACCACGATCTCGATGTGATGTTTTTTCAGCGCCTCGGGCAGCGTCCCGATGTCGGAGATGGTAATCCCTTTGTGGTTCGAACCGATCTTGCGCTGGTCATTGTCGAAGATCGAATTGAGTTCAAAACCCTGTTTGGCGAACTCTTTGTATGAGGCGAGAGCCGAACCGATATTCCCGGCGCCGACGAGCGCGACATGCCATAGCTTATCGATGCCGAGGATGTTGGCGATTTTTTGTTTGAGTTCGGTCGTTGGATATCCCAGTCCACGCGTGCCGAAACTACCAAAAAAGGACAGGTCTTTCCGAACCTGGGCGGGAGTCAGTTTCTCTCGTTTGGCCAACTCCTTTGACGAGACAGTGTGATATCCTTCACTTTCGAGGATCGCCAACTGCCGGTAATAAACCGAAAGTCGGTGGATAGTAGATTCGGAAATGCGCCGAGTTGGGGTCGGATGCTTTTTGCTGGATTCAGATGTCATACGTTTTTCCTGTGAATTCATTCACAACTAAAATACGCCCCGGCAGATTGTCAGTCAAGCGCAAAGGCCCTCTTTGGCAAACTATGGTCTGGATACCCCGATTACCCAAAACCGTATGATATTGTACGTCAAATGATTGTCTGGCGCAGAGGAGGATTTTCCCCTGTCAATTATTGCCATTATTCGGCAAAAAGAATAATCAGGGCCGGAAAGAGCGGCGAATTAGTGCCGGACGAGACAAAGTTTTTCGAGACGAATTTCTCGTTCAAATCTGTTTGCTCAGCGAAGTGAATCAACCGTTTCGAGAAAGTTTGACGGTAATTTGTGCCATTGATCAGTAACCGACAATGAATGAACATTATACGATCAATTCACGTATGAATAACATATTGGCCGTTGCCCTCTCGAGAACGCCCGACGGACAACCGACTGTGCCAAGCCAACTTTGTGGTTGTCCGCCTTGCGGAGTGAAGGTATATTGGGCCTCCGAAGGTTAACGGCTAATGCCCCGCATCGTGCATCGCCAGGGCGTTTCGGGGATTGTTGGGAGGAATAGCATGAAATTGTCTCACCGTGAGGAAGCAGGCGTGGCAATCCTGGAACCCCGAGGTAAAATTATGGGCGGCCCGGATGCCACGCTGTTGCACGATCAATTGCACGAGTTTATCAAAGAAGGCAAGCTTAAAGTAATCATCGATTTATCCGGAGTGGACTGGATGAACTCGACCGGGCTGGGTATCCTGATTTCAGGTCTTACTACTCTGCGCAACAATAAAGGAGAACTGAAACTGGCGAACGTGACTGAGAAGATCCAGTCGCTTCTGACAATTACCAAACTTGTGACGGTCTTCGATGCACACGACTCGATTGACGAGGCGATTAAGAGCTTCTAGACTTTGACTCGAGTTAGTCGGGTGGCGGGGCGGATGACTCGCCGCCGGAGACTTTCGGCCTATGAGCACTGCAAACTCTCCGAAGACATACCGGCTTACGGTTCCCAGCATCCCGGACCGCATAACACAGGTCGACGAATTTCTCGAAGCGAACCTGCAAAAGGCAGGCATTGCCGACGAAATCATCTCCGATATCGCTATTGCAGTAACTGAAATTGTAAACAACGCAATCGATCATGGTAACGCCGGCGATCCGGAGAAGATGGTCAAGATGAATGTGACCATCAGCGCCGAAGAAGTGGCAATTGAAGTCACCGATGAGGGTGGGGGATTCGATCCGGGGGCGGTGGCCGACCCGCTGGCCGAGGAGAATCTGTTGCGGGAAGTCGGACGTGGAATTTTCATTGTGCGGCACCTGATGGATACGGTGAGTATCAATGGCGTCCCCGGCAAGGGGACGACGGTACGCGCCGTCAAAAAACTACCCCCTGCCACCTCTTAGTGCGGTCCCTTTAGTGCGGTCCCTGCCGGTCCCGGGGGAGTAAGCGGTGAGCGTTTCACTAATTACAGCGGTCATCTACGTAATTTTCGGGGCGGTTCTGTTTCTCCTCGGGACTGTCATCTTCCGCGAGAATCCCCGTGGACGAGTCAATCACATTACGGCGTTGATGCTGTTTTTTGCCGGGCTTGGCCCGGTCTTTGGCGCGATCGGGATGGCGCTTGGGCCGGAACCGACTTCCGGGTACCTCTCCAGTTCGCCGCTGTATTACAATGTATTTTATCTCTGGGAAATGCTCTTTCCCCAGTTAGTCTTTTTCGCTCTGGTGTTTCCGGTTGTTCACCCGTGGTTTGTCCGCTGGCGACGTCTGAAATACCTGATATTTGTTCCCCATGTTTTCCATATTGTCTGGGTTTCATTCCTGGCCCGCCCGGAACTTGACTTTCTCGATCCGGACAAATTGACTGGCGTCCTCAAAGTCATCCTGTCGCCGTTGGGGTATATCCTGCGACTGGCGTCGCTGTTTTTCTCGGTGCTGCTGGAGTTTCACACCAAGTTTTTCTCGGTGATCAACTTAGTCTATATTATGATCGCCTTCTGGTTGTTATTGACCGGGTATCGAAAACTGACCAACCCCCGTCAACGCCGGCAGTTGAAACTCCTGCTCTGGGGAATTCCCGGGGCGATGGGAATGTATGCGATGGCGTTTTTATTGCCGTCTCTCGGGGTTTGGCAGCCGCCGGAGATAGTCCGTTATATTTTGGTGGTGCTGGCCCTGGTTCTCGGCGTGGGGACAATTGCCTGGTCGATTATCCGTCATCAATTTTTGGATGTGCGGTTGATTGTCCGCCAGTCGCTTGTGTTTTCGATCTCCTCGGCGTTGTTGGTAGCGGCCTATTTGCTGGTGATCATGCAGGTGTCTGGTTTGATCAAAGACGCGCTTGATCTCGAAACGCCGTTGATCGATGTCTCCCTTATTGGCCTGCTGCTGATTTTTTTTCAACCGGTTAAGGAGCAAATTGACGATCTGGTCACGCGTTTTTTCCTGCGTGATAAAGCCGATTACCGGACGATTATCGAGCGTTATTCCGCCGATATCGCCTCGGTCTTCCAGCCCGATGTGCTCAAACGGCGGATGATGGAAGTGATCACCGGGCCGGTTTACATCGAGCGGGCGTTTTTCGCTTTTCGGGGAGACAACGGCGGATATGCTGTCGAACGAAAAGGTCTCGCCGAGAGCATGATCGCGCCGGCGGAGGAAATTGCCGCCGACGATCCGGTGGTTGAGTGTCTGGCGCAATGTGAGCGGCCGGTTTTTATCGACGACCTCAGCGAATGTGGCGCTGACAGCCAATTGTATCCGCGATTGAAAGAATGGGGCTGCCGCCTGGTTGTGCCGATCCGCGAGCGGGATGACCTGGCGGGAATCCTGTTTTTGAGTGAAAAGGTATCCGGGTTCCGTTACAGCTATGAAGATATCAACTTGTTCTCTGTGTTGACCAACCAGTTGGCCGCCGGCCTGACCAATTCGCGGTTGTATGCCGAGGCGCTCGAAAAACAAAAACTCGAGGAGGAACTCAACGTCGCGCGGCAAATTCAAATCCAGCTTCTGCCGCAGTCCAACCCGGCCGGGCCGGGGTATGCCCTTTCTTCCTTTGCGCATCCCTCGCGGCAAGTGGGGGGCGATTATTATGATTATTTCGAGCGGCCGGACGGGAAAATTGGAATGGTGGTGGCCGATGTTTCCGGCAAAGGTGTTCCCGCGGCTTTGTTGGTCTCGCAGTTACAGGCGATTCTGCGGGCGGAAGTCCGGATGGACAAACCGTTGCCGGCAATTATTTCCACCGTCAACCAGATTGTCACCGAGACTACGTCCCCGGAGAAATTTGCCACGTTATTCTATGCCGATTGGGACCCCGGCCGGCGACGGCTGACCTATGTGAATGCCGGCCATAATTATCCTATCGTCGTGCGCAGAGGGGGCACCTGCCACGATTTGAAAGCGGGAGGGTTGGTGTTGGGGGTGCTCGCCGACGCCACGTACGAACAAGCCCAGATGGAGTTGGATCCCGGAGACGTCGTCTTGATCTATACTGACGGCCTCTCCGAGTTACATAATCCGGCTGGTGAGGAATTTGGCGAGGAACGGTTACAGCGGTTTTTGATCGACAATCGTCACCTGCCGGTCGAGGCGATTAAAAATAAGCTGATCCGTGATGCCAGCCGGTTCGCCCTCGGCGAATTGGGATTCGATGACCTGACAATTATCATTCTCAAACTCGAAGACGGCGGGCTGAGCACGGACGTGGTTCCGCACAGCGATGAATGACTCCGACCCGGACGTCGTCATCTTTTTGCTGCCTCTCCCGTTTGATGTTTGTATAATCGATGGAAGACGATATCATAATGGTGACCGGCGGGACTACGATACCGTCGGTTGGTGAGGATGATGCAGGCGAAGATTTCAGACAGTGAACGGCGCAATTTGGGCGGCTATACGTTCTGCCCGCATTGTGCAACGCGGTTGATCGTCGTCGATGAGGGGGACACCCGCCGTCTGGGTTGTCCGTCCTGCGGCTTTATCCACTACAACAATCCAGTACCTGCCGCGGGCGCGATCGTGCAAAAAGACGGTTGCATTTTATTTGTCCGTCGTAAATTCGAACCGAAAGCAGGTTTGTGGAGTTTACCGGCGGGGTTCATGGAATATGGTGAATCACCGGCCGAGTGCACTCTGCGTGAACTGGCTGAGGAGACGGGACTGAGCGGAGAAATTACTGATTTTGTCGGCGTCTATCCTGCCGGAGACGATCCGCGCAGCCGGGTGGTGTTAATCGTCTATCATGTGCAGATTATCGGTGGGGAGGAGCGGCCGGGCGATGATGCTTCGGAATTGGGGTATTTTGCGCCGAGTGAATTCCCGCCGCTGGCCTGGGCCTCACACCAACAGACCCTGCGCGACTTTCTCGACGGCAAGCAGGTTGGTCTGGCGGGAGCGAAAGAAGCATAACGATGAAGATATCCGGAGAAGCTAATCCAATCAAATCCCGAATTGTACGGTTAGCCGTGATGGTCACGGCAATTTCCTTTGTCGCGACAACCGCCTATGGTGCGATTCTGACTATTGAACAGACCAAAGACTCACTGGCGGTCACTACCTTCCAAGGCGACAATATCCACCGGCGGGTGGCCGGGTTGGGCGGCGGATTTACCTTACTTACCGGGTTGCTGGCCGAGGCAGGCGTGGCGATGACCCCTGAGGAGATCACCATCGGCGATCGCCAAATTTCCTGGTCGGCGGTGGTTGTACAGGCCAAAATCAGGCAGGCCGCCCGTGGTTGGTCGGTTACCCTCGAGACCCTTGCCGAGGGCGTGACGGTCAATGATGATCACTGCGGGATGACCGGTAAGGCGGTCGTCGACAAGACCGATTTTGTTTTCGGCTCGGTTTTGCAATGGAACGGGACTGTCACGGTTGCCGGCGAAGTTAACGGCGACCTGATTGCCTTTGGTGCGCCGGTGCATTTATTGCCCGGCGCAATCGTGCGGGGCAGCGTTCTGGCGATCGGCGGTTTGGTCGACCAGCAGGCGCCGGCCAAAGTCTACGGCGGCGTCTATTCGGATCAGGATTTCAAATACCATGATATTGCCGTTTCGCGCGAGTGGGAATATGAGGGCGACCGCTACGGTGTCGTGCCGTCGTTTAGTTATGACAAAGTCGACGGCGCGCGGCCGGGTATCGGGTTCTTTTTCCAGGATAGTTGGCTGGCCCCGAAAGTGGGTGTTTGGACCGGTTACGCTTTTGAATCGAAAAAATGGCAATATCGGTTGTATTTCGAACAACGGATCGCTTCGACGCGCGACTTCCAGATTGGTGGAGAATATGCGCGGGTGACCGATACTGAAGACCGTCTGTTTGTTCACAATATCGAAAATACCCTGGTCGCCCTGCTGGCTAACGAAGATTATCGCGACTATTTTGGCCGGGAGGGCAGTCGATTTTGGGTTTCCGGTGAGGCGCGTGAACGCCACATGGTAACTCTGACGTATGAAAACTACCTGTACCAGGAGCGACGGACCTCGCCTGAGTTATGGAGTTTGTTCTGGACGGGCCGCAACTTCCGGCAGAATTACGGCTACTTCACTGGTGAGTATGCCCAGGCAATTGATCGCGATGTTTTTGAACGGAGAATGTCTTTATTGCGTCTGGATTACCAAATCAAATCGCCTGATCGCGATCGTTATGCGTCGGGGATTGGCTGTCAATTTGAGGGGTTCGGTGAAGTGGGTGGCGGTGTGTTGCAGGGCGAATGGGATTTTACGCGCTTGTTTGGCCGTGGGGCAATCTGGTATGATTTTGCCGAACGCCATCATCTCCTCCTGCGGGTATTTGCCGGTGTGGCGGATAATGAAGTGCCGCCGCCGAAGATGTTTTATCTCGGTGGACCGGCCACTTT
>JAJRUJ010000020.1 GCA_024277855.1 Candidatus Zixiibacteriota bacterium | reverse complement strand
TGCCCGGGGTGGCGCACCCCTCCTGCGGCTTGACCTCTTCGACAAGCGTAGCCCAGCCGGGATTGCTCCAATTCCAGGACACTCGCGTAGCGACACCATCGACATCCGAGGGCAGGGTACCGGTCCAGAAGGCGCCGGGATCGATTTCACGCACAACAATCGGCACCGCGACAGCATTGAGCGCAATGTCCCAATAAAAAGTGAAATCGACCGTGACGCCGGTTGTGCCGACCCAGACGTCCTTACTTTCAATATCAACGCGCCACTCGGCGGAGGCGGTCGATGCGATTAACAGAATGACAATGATCAATGCGAGTTTGATTACCCTGGCCATGACAAACCCCACCGAAAACAGTTTGACCCGGATGAAAACCACATCGGAAGATGTAGAGACTCGTGTGGTACAAACGCCGATATGGCTTTGCTGCCGACACTGATTATCCCTAACCAATAAATGTAAAATTATACTCGAAGGGAAGGATGTCAAGAGAAAACTCGAAAATATACTATGTAGTAAATATCAGGGGAGGTTGTCCAACCGGAGTTTCGCGCGGTTAATAATGTGTTGGTCACCTTTTTGTTCGGCAGCGGTAATAGCCTGCGTGTAAACCTCACGGGCGAGATCGGCCCGATCGGTATGCTCATAAAGCGCGCCGAGTTCAAGATACGCAGCGCCGTATCCGGAATCGCATTCGATAGCTTTCCGGTATTGTTCGATTGCTTTTTCGGTTTCGCCGGAGTCACGATAAAAATTCCCAAAACCGAAACGAGTGAGGGCATCATCGGGGAAAGCATTGATTACTTCCAGAAATTCTTTTTCGCGTTCGGTATCCATGACAGTTCTCACAGGGTGATCAGGTAAGTTAAGCGGGAATCGTCGAGGCGAAGTAACCGTTTGATATTTCCACCGAGGACCAGGCCAATCCGTTCATCGGTCAACCTCAATTGTTTCATCGCCGAAAGCAGGGAGACAAAGCGGCGACTCTTCCAGCCGGAGGGAAAAAGGCCGGAGCCGGAACCAAAGAGAATCCGTCGTTCCCCAAACGCGGTTAAAAAATCATCGAGAAGAGAGGCGATTGTTTCGACCGAATCGGTTGACTCGTCCCAGGGATCGTCGGTTGTGGTGGTGACGTGGACATTCGGGCACAACAAACCCAGACGTAACAACTCGCGCGTATGGGCTTCCAGGTAACGGGCAACCACGAACGGCACCGAGGAATAATCCGACGCGGCAAAATGTAATTGTTTCGGGCTGTTGAATTGCTCGGCGCATTCGCTCTGCGCACCCCAACGGGTAGCAACGGGACATTTCGGATGCCCATAGTCTATGTACACCACCAGATGATGCCGCTTGGCCAGCCGATAAATAGGGTAGACCAGTTCGTCCGAGGCATGAAAGCGGTGGCGACAGGGATGCAGACAAATCCCCTTGATCGTGCCCTTGCTCACGGCATCTTCGAGGAGTTCCTCGGCCACGACAAGATGCGGATTAATATTTATCAGACCGATTATTCGATTCGGAAAGGCCCGCGAGGCCTCCATGATCGAATGTTCATCGCCGGGAAGTCCGGCGAGAGCACAGATCCGGGAAACACCATAACGATCCAATTCGGCAATCCAGCGTCCGGCCAGGATTCGGGGGTCATTCGGTGGTAAATCGATCTTCAACCGCCGTGCCTGGCGACGCATATGATCGTCGACATCGCCATAATGGCCGACAACCTGTGAGAGGATGCGAAAATAATTATATGAATAAAAATAGGTCTGCGCATCAATGACTTCCCAGCGCTGATCGAAGAGCTCCGAAAGAAACTGATCGCCGAAGAATTCATTCAAGTCATTATTACTCATATTATTGTCTGGCCGCAATTCCGTGCGCGGCAGTCCTCGGCCAAAACCCTGTAATACCCGGCCTGCTAATCAGATCAACTGCCGAACACATTATTGATATGAAATCGACTGATTGGGCCTTCTGTCAAGAAATAAAGTTCGTCAGAACCTGTCCCGCGGATGCAGAGGCTCGAAATCGGAAGCAAAAGGGGGAGGCCAGCTCAAGCTATTGTTTAATTGTTAAATATGTTGACATAATGTTTATTATCGGCATATGCAGATATTTCCAACTTCCGGATTCTAATTTGAGCCCACAATAGACTGCAATGGTCGCCCATCTGTCATTTTGTACTCTATGCCTCCCTAATTGCCACTAACTGATGACGGTGTGATATTTAATACATAAAATGACCGATGCTCATTTTGCTATTTGGTCGCAGTTAAACAACTTGCGAGCAAAAGAATGGAAATACTTCCGACGGGAATGCCATTTGCGCAATTGCTATCCGGGAATTGGTATGACGTACACGACAAAGGAAATTGGTAATGGCCATAACATCAACCAATAAAGATCGATACAGCAACCCTGCGATCACATTCTTTTCTTCTCTTGACAATTTTGGGGGTAAATCTGTTGCACATTATGTGAACTCATGGTTTTCTAACAGGTTATACCTTGACATTTATAGTGACGGTTGTATAATACAACTTGGTGGGCTGGTGAGATACTGGTCTTGCCCGTCACCGTACCGCACAGTTTTACCTGGCCCGTCAGGGGTCGTACCGTCGATGAGCAAATGTAAAAACTCGTCGAATAACTGTTCAAGTGAGGCGACAAGCGAAGCACTGCGATTGAATTGTAAACCGGTTGGGAAAAAGCAGTCGGTTGTCAGGTCATTGCCGGTGTTGCGGCTATTTGTGGCTGCGGTTTGGTTACGAGCAAATAATAGTGGATGGGAAAGATGGATGTCGTCCACCATACCGACTTCAATGCACCGGGCTGCTTCCTGATGTTACGACGACCATAATGCGAGTAAGGCGAGGAGGTCATATGTTTTCGTGTCGGCGCGTTCATTGCCTGTCTGTTCCTCTAATCCTGGTGCTGTTTGTTTGGGCATGGTCATTACCCGGGGCAACAGAACTGCAAGCGGCGGGAGCCAGGAACGATTGGGATGCGTATGTGCAGGATAGCTTGCTTACGCTGGCTGCTGACGCGAATTTCCCGGCCGAACCGACAATCCAGGATATCCTGGATAACCTGGGTTATAACCTCAACGCCGAAACTGATGCGCTTGAACTTGATTTGTTTTGCCTGTTCCCGCAGTCGCAGTGGACCCTGATTGCCGAATATTCCGGCGCGGCAGATACTCACGAATTGGGCTGGTATGTTCCGCAGACACCCGGTGATTCGGCGACGGTTATCACCGGCGCGATGATTCCGGGCGATGAAGTGACGCTGACCGGCACCGAAAACGGCAACCAGGGGATTTTCCATCGGCGTGATTCCGGCACGGCCTGGTTTACCGAACAAGCGCTGAACTATGACGGTATTGTCCACCACAAGGCCTATCCCCTGCCCGACGGCGACGGATATATCATCTTCTGGGAAGACCTCGGCTGGGTTACCGATGCCGATTATAATGACATGGTTGTCGAGGTCCGGCCCCAAAATCAGGCGCCGTTTATCTCCGTTGGCTTTGCCAAGGCCTGCAGTGTCTGTCCCCCGGAGTATATCTGCGAAGGTGACAGCGTCTGTTTGGAAATTCAGGTTTCCGATCCCGGCTGTTTCGGAGATACGGTAACTCTGGAGATGATTGAAGGTGACGGCACTTTTGTCCCGGTAACCGGTGTTGCTCCCTATACAGCCATACACTGTTGGGTGCCGATCTGGGCCGGTACTAAATATTTTGTTTTCCGCGCCACCGACAACCTGGGTCTGACAGATGAGAAAGAATTCTGGGCGAATGTGGCCTTCGATCACGATCCCCCGGTTTTGCCGCCGCCGGCGACACTTGATGTGACCGCTTGTCTGCCGACGGAAGTTTGTGTCGATTTCCCGATTGAGGACGACTCCTATACCGAGCTGTGGATCGAACCGATCGGCTGGTACGATGATCTGCTGCAAAGGGTTTGTTTTGACGCCGACACCGCCGGGAGCTATGAATTATCGGTGATCGCCGCCGACACTTGCGGTAACGCCGACACGACTTTACTGACGGTCAATGTCACCACTACCTCTCCCCCGGTCGTGACTGCCGGGCCGGATGTCGAAGTGGAACTTTGCGGGCCAGATTCATTATGTGTTGAATTTTCGGTATTCGATCCGGATTTCGATGTGGTTTCGATAACGACCGACGCACCCGGCATTATCAATCTTAGCGATTCGACTCTGTGCTATGTCGCGGACGGGCCGGGGACGGTGGAACTGCCGATTTATGTCCTCGACGCCTGTGGGTATGCCGATACGGCGTTGGTCACTTTCACCGTCACCTCCGGCAGCCCGTTATCACTGGAGTGTCCGCCCTCGGTTGAAACACTGCTCTGCGAAGGCGGAATGGTCTGCTTCCCGATCACGTATACCGGCGGTACCGGCGAGGTCCTTGTCACCGTCGCGCCGGACGGCCATTATAATATTGAAACCGGCGAGGTGTGTTTCCCGGTCGGCAGTGCCGGTGATTATAACGTCACGGTGACCGTCACCGACGATTGCGGCAGTGACGAAAGCGTCGTGCCGTTGAGCGTAACGATGAACACGCCGCCGGTCGTGGAACTTGTTTATGATCCGCCAACGCTTGTCTGTGAAGAAATTGACACGGTCTGTGTGCAGTTTACCTGTTCGGATATTGATGATAATCTTACCTCGTGTGAAGTGATTGCCGCGCCTCCCGGCTACTGGATCCAGGACAATTCGGTCTGTTTCGAGGTTGCCGAGGACGGCATCTCTACGGTCACAGTTGAAGCGACCGATTCATGCGGCGCTACAGACATCAACACCGTCGAGATAGAATCGCACTTTAACTCCGCGCCGGAGATTACCGTAGAGGAGTCCATCGACATCGGCCTTTGCGGACCGGATGAGGTTTGTTTTCCGGTCGAGATTGCCGACGTTGACGGCAATTTGGAGTCGGTGATTGTGACCGGTGGCGTCTATGACGAGGTCAATGGCGAGGTTTGTTTCTCCGCCGATCAGGATGGCGACTATGTGATTACAATCACCGCCGTTGATGAATGCCAGGTTGAGACTGTCCGGACGGTCACCGTGACCGTTACGCTCAGTGTCCCGGTGGAGATCACCTGCCCCGACCCGTATGAGGACCTGCTCTGTGCACCGGGGCCGGTTTGCCTGCCGTTTGTTCTCCCGGCGTTTAACGGCGGTCTCCAGGTCACTGTCGAACCGGTCGGCACCTATGATGATATTAATGAACAGATTTGCTTTGACGCCGACACATCGGGCGTTTATCTCCTGACGGTTATCGCCGCCGACACCTGTGGCGGCGCCGATACCTGTACGGTCACCGCGACCATCGACATCAATGAACTTCCCGATATCGTTGCCGAGTCAGGCACGGTCTTCGATTTATGCATGCCCGAAGAAATTTGCTTTCCGGTTTCGTGTACGGACCCCGATAATAATCTGCTTATCTGCGAATTAATTAGCGGACCGGGAACATTTAACGGCATGAGTATCTGTTTCACCCCGACCGAGTCCGGACGGGTGTATTTCGTAATGCGGGCAACCGATGTATGCGGTGCGAATCGTGAAGTCCAGATTTATGTCGACGTGACGATTAACGACCGCCCGACCATCACCGCGCCGACGGTAAAAACCGCCTTCCTGTGTGAACCTGATTTTGTCTGCGTCGATTTTTCCGCCTCTGATCCCGAGGGCGGCCCGGTGACGGTGACCTCATCGATCGGCGAAGTCGACGGCAGTACGTTGTGTGTTTACTTTGACGCCGACACCGACGTTTGCGCCGAGTTGATTGCCACCGACACCTGCGGCAATGCCGATACGGCCACGGTCTGTTTCGAGGTCGACTTAAATGATAAACCGGTAGTGACCGTCGACGATGCCTTCGATTTCGCCTTATGTGCTCCCGGACCGATCTGCTTCCCGGTAGGAATCGTCGAAGAATATATCCGCACAACGTCGGTCTCGCCGATCGGTGTCTATGATAACGGTGTCGTCTGCTTCGACGCCGACACGTCGGGCATCTATGAATTCAAAATCGTCGTGATGGACACCTGCCTGGTTTCCGATACCGCGATGACCACGGTCACCGTCGAAGTGAATTCTTCGCCGGTGTTGACCGTCCCGGCCGAGACGGAAATCTTTACCTGCAGTCTCGACGACCAGGTCTGCGTGACCGGGATCACCGTCGATGACGCAGAGGGCAATCTCGACACGGTGGAGTTGACCGGCGGTGTCGGACTTTTCAATCTGTCGGCTGGTGAACTATGTTTCGACCCCGATACAGTCGGGTATTATTGCTTTGAGTTAACCGCTGCCGACGATTGCGGCGCGGTCGATGTCGAGGCATTCTGCGTACAGGTGACCCTGGGCGAGGCGCCGGTGATTACGCTTGAACCGACGATTAATGTCGTTCTGCCCGCTCCGGGTAATGTCTGTTTCGACGTCGGTTCAGACGACCCCGATCTCGACCAGTTGTTCGATCTCGAGCTGTTGGCGGGGATCGGCAATTTCCCCACCATCGACGGCCGCAACGCCATCGCCGCCGAGCATTGTTTTGATGCCGATACCGCGGGTTATTATTCGTTTATTTTCTCCTCGACCGATTCCTGCGGACTGTTCGATATCGAATCGACCGTTGTTTTGGTTGATATTGTCCCGCCGGATACCAGCTTTAGAATTTGTATCGATACGCTCGAAGCGATGAACGGCCGGAATATCGATGTCAACGTCGTTGTTTACGAATCGATGGTCATGGGCGGGTTCGACTTGTTGATCTGCTTCGACCATACCGTGCTGGCCTTTAACCATGTCACCCCGGGTCCGGCCATCGAAGAATGGGAATATTTCACCTACCGTGCAACTTCACCGGACGGCTGCGTAGGGACCTGTGATGTCACCGCTATCCGCTTGTTTGCCATCGCCGATATGAACGATGGTGCGTCACACCCGTCGGAGGAGGCCTTTACCCCGGTTGGGATCATCGCGACGATGAATTTCTAAGTGACCGAAGACCGCAGTTTTATCGGCCAGTGCGCGCCGTTTACTTTCTGTTCGTATGATTGCGGCGACAATACGGTTTCCAGCCGCACCGGAGATACATTATATGTCTCGTATGACGGTGTTGACCCGGCCTGCCTCGAAGGAATGAAATTCGACCCGATATCGGCTATCGATTTCTGCGATGGAATACTGTGTATTGTCCCGCCGCCTGACGATCGCGGTGATATTAACCTGAATGGTATCGCCAACGAAGTTGCCGACGCCGTACTGTTCACTAACTACTTTATCTTTGGTCCGTCTGTCTGGGATCCGATCTATTATGAAAACCAGTGGCTGGCCACCGACGTCAACGACGACGGCAGTACCAGGACAGTTGCAGATTTAGTTTATCTGATTCGCATAATCACCGGCGACGCAGAACCTTTCCCCAGGTCAGGCGAAGGCGGTCGGCTAAGCATTAACGACGTTGTTTCACTCGAAACTCGGTATGACAATGGTGAACTGGTCCTGATCAGCGATTCGCCGGTCGAAGTAGGCGGTCTGTTTGTGCGGCTGGAAGGTGCGGTTGGGAGTCTGGGTGAACCACGTTATGGAGATGATGTAGTCGAGTTGACCCCCAGATACCGGGTTGGCGATGACGAGTCCCGGCTTTTGATCGCTCCGATGAAGCTGGGGGCGGCCATCCCGGCCGGGCGGGTGGAGTTGGCCCGTTTTGCGGTCACCACCCCCAACGCCATCAAAATCGCGGAAGCCGATGCCGCCAGCTATCAGGGATACCCGCTGGCGGTGGCCTTGGCGTCAGGTGCTCCGGGCATCCCGCAATTGTTCGAGCTGGCCCAAAACTATCCAAACCCGTTTAACGCCACTACGATGATTAGGTTGTCGATACCGTGCGCATCCGACTATACGTTAAGTATTTATGACGTGACCGGCCGCAAAGTGCGCCAGTTTAGCGGCCGATCGGAGCCGGGTATTGTCCAGGTTATGTGGGATGGTGCAGACGAAAGGGGTAATCCGGTGGCCAGTGGGATCTACCTCTATCGTGCCACGGCCGGTGAGCAGCATTCCACCAGAAAAATGGTGCTGGTCAAGTAACAATTTTGCAGATAATATGCAAAATATTAGCCCCCGCATTTGCGGGGGCTTTTTTCTGCAAGTAGTCGTTTATTGGCACGGTGTCTTCCCCTTGTTCTTTTTCAGTTTATCCCCAAATAAATTCTTGACATTTTTGTCGCTATCTGTTTAAATAATTGAAAGAAATTGGATTAGTCCGGTGTTTTACCGATTTGTTACTGCACGGTTGTCCGGAACGTGACGTTATTGGAGCTTCCCGAAACACGACCGGCAATCGAGTCAAAAATTCAGATCGTGGGTTGTGTGGACCGGGTGGTCGGGTTTGGCTGTACTACACGGGTAAGGGTGCGAATCTTCTATGCGCACGACACGATGACGGCGGATCTGTTGATGCTCAGTTCAATTTCAAATGAGCGGCCACATTAATATGACTGGGAGGTTGTATGGCCCGACTGTGCTTGCGTTATTCCTTGATTACTAATCGATCGACCATCCTAATCAAGTTAACACCGTCGCCCCTCGGAGTATGACCGAGAGAGCGAGTTAAATATATTGAATGATAGCTGTTAGGCAAATTTCGGGATAATCAACTGCGGGCCGTTGTTTGGGGGAGGCCATGTTGAAAGTTCCAGAAGGCTGGGTAAAATGAAGAGGCCAAGTTTCCTGTTGTTCGCCTTGGTTCTGTCGGCAGCAGTTGTTGGCATTCCGGCGATCGCCGCCGACCGACAACTCTCAGAGCCAGCTTCGGGTACAACGCAAAAAGTATTGCCTGAAGAAAAAACCTTTGAAGATGCGGAGACTGTCCGTGAGCGCGAGGCAAACCAACCGTATGACAACGTGCTCAAGCTCGATGCGACGGCATTGGCCGCAGGTATCGAAGCGCTGACAATCACTCAGAATAACGACCCCAACGATCTTGTTGCGGGATTATTGGTTCCCAGTACGGGGATAACGGTGACCAGCGTCAGCTATACCGGAGATTCCCGGGGCGCCGGCACCTATGTCGACGGCCCGTTCTCGATTGATGACGGTATTATCCTGGCCACGGGAAAAGTGACCAACGCATTGCCGCCGGATAACTCCGGCTCGACGACAACCCGCTTTTACGATCCGGGTTGTTCCGAGTGTGATGCCCTGATTCCCGGGTACACAAGTTATGATGCCGCAATTTTCGACATCACTTTCGACGTTGCCGCTTCGGTCAGTTCGATCTCCTTCAAGTTTATCTTCGGCAGCGAAGAATATCCCGAGTGGGTGGGCACCAAATACAATGACGTCTTTGGCGCCTATCTGAACGGCACGCAGGTCGCGTTCGACGACAACAGCGCGCCGATTACAATCAATGGCCCGTTTTTCTCCAGTGCATTTGTCCAGGTTCCCCCGGCCAACGGACAGGAGTATGACGGCAGCACGCTGATTCTGACGACGAACGCGCCAATTACCCCCGGCAGTTCGGGTAATGTACTTAGGTTTGTCATCTGTGACGCCGGTGACAACCGTTACGATTCAGGCGTATTCCTGGCCGATCTGGAAGGTAGCGGCGATGCCGACACGTGTACGGGCATTGCGCCTTCATGGGTGTCTCCCCCGACCCCCGACGATTGGGATACGCTGTTTGTGACCGCCGGCGATCTGATTACTTTCGACATTGAAGCCACCGACCTCGGGCCGAATGTCGATACCGTGACGATCAGCACCAACGGTCTTCCCGCCGGCGCAACCATGACCCCGGCGCTCCCGATTTCCGGCGACCCGGTATCCAGCACTTTCTCCTGGACGCCAACCTGTGACGATGCCGGTTACCATCTTATAGAATTCATTGCGGAAGATGCCGCCCCCTGCTTCTTCTCTATTACCCATCATACGGTCGTCTATGTCGATTGCGACGCCCCCGTCATCACCTGCCCGGCCGATGTTACGGTGGAATGCGATGAATCGACCGACCCGGCGAATACCGGCACCGCGACCGCGGTTGACGACCAGGATCCCAATCCGGTCATTACGTATAGTGACACGGAAACTGCCGGTTCATGTGCCCAGGAAAAAACAATAACCCGTACCTGGACTGCTACAGATAACCTCGGCAATAACTCAAGTTGTGTACAAATCATCACCGTCGAGGACTCGACTGCCCCGGTAGTGACCTGTCCGGCGGATGTGACCATCGAATGCGATGCCTCGACCGCTCCGGGCAATACCGGCACGGCAACCGCGACGGATAACTGTGATCCCGCGCCGGGGGTGACCTATGCCGATGTGCAGGTCGGTGATGTAATCACCCGCACTTGGACCGCGACGGACGCCTGCGGGAACAGCGCATCCTGCGACCAGACGATTACTCTTGAAGACACCACTCCCCCGGAGATTACCTGCCCGGTGGATCTGACAATAGAATGTGACGCCTCGACTGATCCGGCGAATACCGGCTCGGCCACGGCGACTGATAATTGCGATCCTGCGCCAAGCATTACCTATGTTGACACTGAAGCGGCGGCCGCCTGTGCCCAGGAGAAGACGATCACGCGGACCTGGACCGCCACCGATGCCGAC
>JAJRUJ010000019.1 GCA_024277855.1 Candidatus Zixiibacteriota bacterium | reverse complement strand
GTCGTATTGGTTGGCGCGTATGCGCGCCCAGGGATGTTCCGGATCGGTTGGCGCCAGCTTCGTGGTGAATCCCTCCTTCAATAAAGCAAGGTCCTCGGCGTAGGGCATGGTCACGATATTGTGCATGGCGTCGAAACGCTTAGTCTCCGCGTTGTACTCAAAAAGCGGGAATTCGTAGACCCAGAGGAAATTGAATTGGTCCGGAGCAGCCAACTCCCATTCAGCCGCCATCCGGGTACGCAGATTGCCCAGCGCTTTTTCACACACTGAAATATCATCAGCGACAATAAAAACGGCGTCACCGACCTGGGCGCCGGAGGCCTCTGTGATTTTATCGAGAACTTCGACAGCCAGGAATTTCAAAATCGGCGAGCGCGGCCCGGCCTCATCGTAGAGAATATAAGCCAGGCCTTTTGCCCCAAATGACTTGGCGATGGTTTCCCATTCACCAATTTGTTTCCGGGATAATCCTGCCTGCCCGGAAGCGCAGATCGCCCGGACAGCTTTACCGGCGGCAACGGTCTCCGCAAATACTTTAAACCCGCAATCGGCAACCGCCGAAGAAAGGTCGACAATGGTCATCCCATAGCGGGTGTCGGGTTTGTCGACGCCGAACATCGACATTGCCTCGGTATAGGTCAATCGGGGAAAGGGTGTTTTTACTTTCGCGCCCAGCACTTCCTCGAATACCGCTTTCATCAGGCCTTCGGTGACAGTAAAGATATCATCAATCGTGACAAAACTCATCTCCATGTCGATCTGGGTGTGTTCGGGTTGGCGGTCGGCGCGGAGGTCCTCATCGCGCAGGCAGCGCGCGAGCTGGAAATACTTATCAAAACCGGAAATCATCAAAATCTGCTTGAGCAATTGCGGCGACTGGGGCAGGGCGTAGAATTTCCCTTTGGCGACGCGGGACGGGACAATATAATCACGCGCCCCTTCAGGAGTGGAACGCATCAACAACGGTGTTTCGATTTCGAGAAAGCCCTGTGAGTCAAGATGTTTCCGGATTGCCATTGTCGTCTTATGGCGTAATATTATCTTATCTTTCAACGCGTTACGCCGCAAATCCAGGTAGCGGTACTTGAGCCGCAATTCTTCGGAAGCGTTGGTTTCTTCTTCGATTTCAAAGGGGGGTGTTTTCGAAAGATTCAGCACCGACAATCGCGAGGCAACCAACTCCACTTCACCGGTAGGCATATCCTCATTTCTCATCCCCTCCGGCCGTAGCCCGACAGTACCCTCCACGGCCACAACGGTTTCGGCGCGCAGCCGATTAGCAGTCTCCATGATTTCCGGATCCAGCTTTTCGGGATGAAAAACAACCTGAGTAATCCCATAGCGGTCGCGCAGGTCAATAAACAGCAGACCACCATGGTCGCGCCAGCGATGGACCCAGCCGTTGAGTGTGACTCTCTCGCCGGAATTGTTTCCTCTTAATTGACCACATGTATGTGTTCGTTGTCCGAATTGGTCGTTACTCACGGGTCCTCCTCACCCACCTGATAATTCGCCCGCCGATTGTGGGACACCTGTCGGTATTTGCCTATCCAACAGGAATCGGTCCCGGAACAGGGCGTCGGTTCAATCTACCGGAGTTCGCTGCCCCCTGTCAATATAATCGGTAATCTGCGGACACTCAGAAGTCATATCCCCAATTGAAATAAAAATTGGTATAATCATCCTCGGTAATCCCCCAGAGCAGCTCGAGTGGTCCCAGCGGGGTGTCGAATGTCGGACCAATACCGGCGGCCACCCGCATATCCTCGATCAAATTGATTTCCTGGTTGTGTTCCCAGATAGCGCCGAGGTCGAAACGGACTTCAAGGTAACTGCGGCTGAAAAACCGAAAAAGAATATCGAGGTTACTCAAAACCAGTTTATCGCCGAGGAATTCATCATCATGCAGTCCGACCATTGTCCGATGTCCACCGAGGGTATATTTCTCATATTCGGGCAAACTCCGGTCGCCGGAGCCGAGGGTGATTCGCTGCCTGATCGTCAGCCGTTCGGTGGGCGAGAACCAGCTTTCCAGATTTCCCGATAGTTTGCGGAAAATTACTTCACCGCCGGTAAAGTCATCCGCCCATTCGATCGAAGCGTTTACCCGCCGGCCCCGGCGGGGAAACGGGAATCGATCAAGATCGTCGTAGCGCGCCTGCAAAATGATCGAGCGGAGTTGAGTTTTAGCGGTCACCGTAGGCGGGGGTTTGGTCAGCTTGATCTCTTCGGCGCGATACACCGCCGAGACCGTCCCGAACCGTTTGATATTCTGTCCGAGCGAAAAGATGATTCCATTGCGGGCGGTTTCAAAGTAACCGCTGCGCTGGTTATCCACGTATCGACGACGTTCGTGTATTTCCCTGAACCCCTTAAGGTCGACGGTCAGGTATGTCCGGAAAATGCGGTCAGCCCGTACGCCGCCGGCGTACAACTCGCGGCGCGGACAGTACCCGGCATGGAGGTAGATTTCGTTGCCGAGGCCGAGAATATTGCTGTTTACCAGTTCGAGAAAACCGTCAGTCTGGTATTCGAGATTATGTCGCAGGCCGATCCGCACGATATCATAATCTTTCTCGACAACTTCCAGAATGACCACCGGTCCGCGGGGGGTGTAGGTGATTTTGGCGTTGATCCGGCTAAACAAGCCGGAGGCATGAAGTCCCTCCATGCCGGAAAGAAGATCGCGGTAGTTGAACAATTGACCGGGGTGAAGTGGAAAATGGCGGGTGACCACCCAGTCTTTTACCGTCTGATTGCCCTGGACTTTAACGGCAGACAACCTCCCTTCATCAAAGCCGACGGTCAACCGCCCCGATAGATCGAGACTGATGCTGCGGATTTCGACCAGGGAGTACCCCCGCCCCGAATATTGGGCGAGACAGCGCCGCGCCGCCCGGGCGATCGTGTGGCGGTTGGCCGGCTTGCCAACCAGCGGAGCGAACTCCTCGAGCAGCAGCGAAGACTCGATCGCGGTATTGCCGGTGAAGGATACGTCGGTCAACGTTGGGAACCAATTGATGGCGACGTTGGCTGTAACGGCCGTCGAGTCCGCCCGCATCGACACGTCAACCTCTCGAATATTCCCCGCCACTATCTCCCGACGTAAGGTGGAATTCAGTTGATCGATCGTGGGACGGTCCGGTAACGATACTGATATTTCCCTACCAGTCCTCAACGGCGGGGAACTTCCGTCCCGGTCCATGAAAATAATTGAGTCAAGAACCGTGCCGGGATTTGACTCGGTGTTTGGCGCGGTCCAGCCAGAACCGATCAGGGAGTCGATGACCCGTCGGGCTTCCCGGTAACCAAGCGAGATTATCGAATCGGCCGCGATAAAATCGAGGTTGGTCAGGCCACCAAGGTCCGGCGTGATGACTATGTCCGCCTGTTTTAAGGCCTCGTCCAATTGCGGCTGAGTCATAATCGTGGTCGACTGATTGGCAACAGCATAAATATTGTCGAGCGCGTCGGCGGGTTCGAGAGCGGAGGCGGTGTTAACCGCGAGGACGAAATCGGCGGCGAATTCCCGAGCTGTTATTACGGGGATCGGGTCGGTCAGTCCACCATCGACTAAGACCATCGAATCAATATCGACCGGCGATTGGGCCAGCGGGAAAGCCGAAGCCGCCCGTAATCCCGTCATCAGGTTTCCTTGTTGTAGAATAACTGTCTGCCCGGAGACTAAGTCGGTAGCCACACTACGGAACGGGATCGTCAGCGAATCGAAATTTCCTCGCGAATGGTAGTCGGCGGCATGACACAATTCGGTGAGGAGTTGGACCAGGCGCTGGCCGCCGGTCACCGCCGCCGGCAGGTTCGGGGTCAAACCGCGAAAATGAAGGGTCAAAAACGCCTTTGCCCGCCGGTCTTTTTGGGGCAGGAGCAAATATGAGCGGGGCGCGGCATCGGAATAAAACGAGCCCCAGTCAATCGTCGAAACAAGTGAATCGATTTGCTCCGGAGAATATCCCGCCGCATAGAGTCCCCCGATGATCGCGCCCATGCTTGTACCGGCAATACCAACAACCGGCACGCCCGCTTCTTCCAGGGCGCGCAGGACGCCGACCTGCGCCAGACCGCGTGCCCCGCCGCCGGAAAGCGCCAGTGCCACTGTCGGGCGGTCATCGGTTTGCGGGCGAGGTGGGATAGTAACCGTTTTATAAAGACTCGGGGCGGCAAGAGTATAATAATCGAGAGGGGGGGTGCTCTCGGCCGGCAGGACCTTTGGCGAGGTAAAGACAATCATGCAGACCAATAACAGCAGTCCAGCCGGTCGGCGGTCGACAGGGACTATTTTGCCGAGCGAATCCATATCGTCAAGCAAGATAGAATATCCCGGCACGCGAAACAGCGGAAAATCCCGTTCCGGACCTGCTCGAATTCCCATCATCCTCGCCGGTACAAAATTGACCAGGCCCTTTGCCCGGGCAAAAACCCTTGCCCGGCAGGCAGGGGAATGGTACGGTGCAAGTATGGACAGCAGACCGACAATCTCCTGGCTGCCGCTGTCCCAGGCAGTCCAAAAACGGGCGGTTCGCCTGCAAAGTGGAAAAGGTCGGGCGCGGCTGGGACTATTTGTCGTCGAGGGGTTCCGATTGGTGGAATCGGCGATCATCCACCATTGGCCCCTGGAGGCCCTCATTATTCGGGATGAGAAATCGACCCGATCCCGTTTGACCCGGTTGCTTGCCGGAGCCGACCTCGCGGAATGCCGCATTTATCTTGCGTCACCGAAGGAAATTGGGAAGATATCTTCCACCGTGGAGCCGTCGGGAATTATGGGTCTGGCTCGCATGAGCGATAAGCCGTTGCCTGACAGTCGCCTCGCCGGGTCGCGGTTTTTAATTGTCGATAGTGTCCGCGACCCGGGAAATATGGGCGCCTTGTTACGTTCGGCGGCCGCATTCGGTGTCGATGCTGTGTATCTGACCCCGGGGTCGGCCGATCCATTCAATCCCAAAGCAGTGCGGGCGTCGATGGGGGCGATATTTGCTCTGCCGGTATATCTCGGCCAAAAACCAACAACTCTTGCGGCCAAATTGCGAACGGCAAAAATCCCAATCTTTGTGGCCGATCCGCATGAGGGCCAACCGGCTCCGAGCACCCCGCCGAAAAAATGGAGTTTAGTGGTCGGCGGAGAAACCACCGGTTACTCCCCGGCATGGAAAAACTCGGCGATGCGGCCCATCCGGATCACCACGACCGGTAAAGTCGAATCCCTCAACAGTGCGGTGGCCGGCGGTATTCTCCTGTGTGCTCTGGCCGGTCTGCGAAGATGACATCGGGTTTCGCGGAAAAGGGCTTTATCATCGTGGTGGATTTCTCGATATAGTAGACGGCGGAATAATTGCGAAACATGCAACGGGTCGCAACGTAGAGAAACCAGGCGAAGGATAGAAGACTCTGATGCTGGTGAAACGATTATCGCTCATCCTGACCCGCGCGGGTTTCCTTCTCGCCCTGGTTTTTCCGGTAATCGGCTCGATCTCGACCGCCGCCGAACGCCCCTCTGGCAGACAGGGACTCTCGGCTCATGAGGTCGCCCGGATTCCTGCGGAAGATCTCAAACTGCTCGAATTCCACGCCCCGGGGAACTTGCGCGGAGAATTGCGCGTGCGTTCGGACATCGAGGTGGGACAGGTCCTGATTGAATTCAGCAAGGATGTTTACAATCTGACGGCTGGAGAGCAATCGGAACGTATTCTTACCGCGATTACGTATGAAACGGAAATAACGAATGACCGGCTGATGCTCGTTATTCGCACGCCGAAAGATGCCGAGTGGGAGGGGACGCAAATCGGCGTCTCTGCGATTTGCGAATTGGTTGTCCCGGCGGGATTGTCGATTAACTGTGAATCGGATGCCTTCGATTTTGATCTGTCGGGTCCCTTCCGGGAAGTATCCGTGGCCGGAAAATTCGGGAATATCCGTGTCGAGGAAGTTTCGGAAAAGACAGACCTGCGTTCGGATTTTGGCGATATCACTCTCCGTAACGCCGTCAACCGGGTGAGTATCACCAATCGATACGGCGCGTCTTATCTTGCCTCGATCAGCACCGGCGATAATCCGTTGCACGTGCGATCAGACCGCGGGAAACTGGACATCCAGGGGATGGTAGGGCCGATGGACGTCGCGGTTGACGGCGCCCCGATTTCCATCCAGGGTTGGGCGCCCGCCGCCGGCCAATCGCGGATCTCTGCCGAGGGTTCGCCGATCACCATCGGGATAGAGTCATGGCAGGCGCCGACCGTGACAATTAAGGACCGAAACGGGGATGTCGAGATCACCACACCGGCGGGATTTTCTGCGATATTACGCTTGGCAATCAGTCGCGATGGACTGGGCTTTATTCGAACACGCGGTCTGCCGGTCAAAGTCACCCGCCTTGATCACTATACCCTGGAAGGTGTTGCCGGTGACGGGGGCGGTTTGCTGGAGGTCAATGTCGACGGTACCGGCCAGATCAAGGTGATTGGTTCTCATCCCCGTGCGGGGGGAGAGGGCGGAGAAGCGCCGTAAACCCGGTCTGCGCGGTGCGCGGACCGCTGGAGGAAATTATGCGGGGGACAGTACTATTGTTGTTGACCGGTTTGCTGACGCTTTGCCTGTGCTCGGCAATTGTCGGCGAGCCCTATCCCGATCGCCGGGTGCTCACTCCTTATCAAAGCGTCGCCACCTCGGTGGAACTCTGGTCCTTACGCTATAATCCCGCCGCGCTTGCCGTCGATGAGGACTGGCAGTTCTATTATGCGCACACCTATTCTGACTCCGAGATGGCCGGCAACGACTTAGTCTACACCGGATTCGACGGTGTCGCCTTCGGCGTCGAGTGGCTTGGTTCGGGCGGTAAGCCAAATGCCCGCCACCAGATCATTGCGCTCTCCAAGGAGATCAAAAAGCGAATCTTTCTCGGGACATCTTATCGTTGGGTCTCGTCGGATGATGTGCGGGAGAATAAAGCGCATTTCTGGACGCATAGTCTGCTGGTGCGGCCGAACGAACGTTTCTCCTTTGCCGTGCGAGTGGACAACGCGAATCATATGCGCTATCAGGGTTCGCGCACCGATGCGATCTACACCTATTCGGCCGGATTGAATCTCGGCAAATCCAAATTTATCATCGGCGCGGATTATCATCAACTGACCGGACAAAAACTCAGCGAGGGGTCATACCACCTGTTCACTTCAGTCGAACCGCTTGACGGCCTGACTATTTTTGGCGATTACGGTGACCGGGTGGAGCCATTTTACGGCACACCGATTGAAAGCAACAAATTCGGTCTGGGGATCCGTCTGGACCTGGCCGAGATGATGGTTTCGACATTTAATGCTTTCGATAAAGATGGGAAATTTTTCCGGGGGAATGCTGCGTTTGGGTCATTCAAGCGGCAGCAGCGCACGTCGGTCCGCCCCCGTCATGATCTTGCCGATCTTTTACTCGGCGGAAAATTGACCGAGAAAGAATACCCTGCTTTTTTTTTCAGCGGCGACCCCGCACTCAATATGAAATACTTTCCGTCTTCGACAAAGTAGCGACTGATCCGGGAATCAAGGGTCTGTTGCTTCGTCTTGGCCGACTGGAGGTCGGCTGGGCTAAATTGGCCGAACTTCGCGAAGCGATCCGGCAAATCCAGGCAGCCGGGAAACCGGTCGTCGTCTATTTCACCGCCGCGCCCGGCGACGGGACATATTATCTGGCCTCTGCCGCCGACTGGCTGGTCTGTCCGCCGGTTTCACTGGTCGGACTCGATGGTTTACGCTCCGAAGCCACTTTTTATACTTCGGCAATGGAAAAACTCGGAGTCGAGGCCGAATTTGAACGGGTCGGCAAATACAAAAGCGCGGTGGAACCGTTCACGCGGACCTCACTCTCCGAACCGGCAAAACAGGCGCGCGAGGCGGTGCTCGATGATATTTTCGCCGAACTGGTCGAAAAAATCGCCGATGGTCGACAGCTTGCCGAAGACCGCGTACGTGAGATTATCGATGGTGGGCCATACGTTTCAAGCGAGGCCCGGGAGGCCGGACTGATCGACCAGATTGCCTATGAAGACGAACTCTCTTCAATCGTCAACGAACATATCGGCCGACGCTTGCGGCATGTTGGGTTGTCTAGTCTGCTCCGGCGCAAATACCGCCGTTATACCTGGGGGCCGGCGCCGGAAGTGGCGATTGTTTTTGCCGAGGGAACGATGGCCTCCGGGGTTGATCGGCGGGATTTTGTCCTGGGTGAGGTGCTGGGCGACCGCACGACCGTCGCCGCCATTCGTCGGGCGCGAAATGACCGCGACGTCAAAGCCATCGTCCTGCGAATCGACTCGCCCGGTGGGTCGGGGATCGCCTCCGATATTATCTGGCGCGAGGTTAAGCGGACCGTCGGCGTCAAACCGATTGTCGTTTCGATGTCCGATGTTGCCGCTTCGGGCGGGTATTATATCGCCTGCCCGGCCGATTCGATTTTTGCCTCGGCCGCGACGATTACCGGCTCGATCGGTGTCTATTACGGCAAAGTTTCGCTGGCCGGACTGTATGAAAAAACCGGCATCGACAAGGAAGTGCTTACTCGCGGAAAAAACGCCGGGATGTACAGCGCAAACCGGCCGTTTACCGAAAACGAGCGTGCAATTTTGCGGCGTCAGGTGGGGATGTTCTACGATAATTTCATTAAAATCGTCGCCGAGGGACGCGGCAAAACTCCCGAAGAGATCGACCGGGTTGCCCGGGGACGGGTCTGGACCGGGAAGGCGGCGTACGAACGCGGCTTGGTCGACAAATTGGGCGGCTTGCCCGACGCAATCCGGGCCGCCGCCGAAATGGCCGATATCGCCGACAGGAATTATGAGATCAAAATCTTCCCTCGCGGAAAACGTTCGTTCTCTTCGCTCTTCCAATCGCCGTTATCGTTGTTTGCTTCCGGCGGCGCAAGCTTGCTCGATAATATCACCGAATTCACCGAAGACAAAGTCTGGTATCTTCTGCCCTGGCGGTTGGTGGTGGAGTAAACGGAATAGTCCCTTTCTATATTAAGTCCGTAGGTCAGAACCACCGAGCCGCGTACCACAGGCACGGGGCGAGTCCTGATCTACAGGCTCGACAGTTTGGGGATAGCTACAACGTCACCTCATTCCTCAATTGGATTGAGGAAATTAATTGCGATACTATCAGCCATTTCCTGATCCGATACGAAGGGCAGGATGCGTTTGGCTTGTTCAGTCAGTCCTTCCGTGCTCGCCAGAATCTGACGAATTTCGTTGTATACTTTCTCTGATCGAGGAAATGGAATGATCCTTGAGAGGCCATTCTGGAAGATAACAAGCGCTCTATAATTTAAGGCGCTTTCGATTCGTTTGCGCCGTCTTTCAAAACTCGTTTGTGCCCATCCCTCTGGTGGTGGATCCATCTTGGGGGGATCGAGGTCTACTAACACTTCCAGCTCCGGCCAATCTGAGTAATAGATTGCTAATAATTGAGAACTTTCAAGAAATGCAGAATCAATTAGCGGGCTGTCTCGGTAGAATTTCAGTGCTAACTTTGCCAGTGAATCTTGGTCATATCTCTCAACCCATTCAGAGAATTTTCCGTTGAACTCCTTGCCCAACTCCCAAATCCTACGGACGGCCGCGCTCGGTCGTTCGGTTGTATTTTTGGCGGTTCGTATTTTCGGGTAAACCTGCAATCCATTAACAAGGATGGTATCATTCTTGCGAATAACCTCATATGGCGGATTGATCAACCGGCCATTGAGAATGAGCCAGCCAGGACCGGGAGTGGGCCGGGCGCTATGCTGTCTTTTTGGCTCAACATTCGTCGAATCTCCAACCACAGATACAATGGCCAGGCCCAAACACACCACAGCAACGATCGAAACTATGGCGATTAATTTTCGCATGTTTCTCTCCTCAGTCATACTCAATGATTTCTCTTTACACTTTGTACAACCTACTGAGCTCGGCTTCTCAGAATAATGCGACGGATCTGGTTCATCCCATCCAGAATCACTCGAAACAGTGACCCCGAATTTCTTTGACTATCGGCCGGATTTGGTACCCACTAACTAATGATTCATTTTCAACATGATGGGATTTTGCGGTTTGTCAAGTTCGCCTGGTGTCTTTTTTCACAATATGATAAATGTTTTGTGGCTGGCGTGGCCCGCCTTTGGCGGGGCGGACCACCAGTCAGGATCACAGGGGTTCTGATCTACGATCTGTGAGTTGCCCGGCTTTACGGGGTTGGCGATTGAACCAGCCATTTGTAAACGAACATGCCGAGGACGAAGCCCAAAACGAAGGCAATGGCGACGTTTTTCCACATTTCACTGCGGATTGATTCCCTTTTCGGTCCGAGGTCATATAACTCCTCGACCCGCAGGCCCATCCCGTAGTCCTGCAAAAGTCGCCATTGCCGCTTGCGCATGATCTCCGGGGGCAGCCGGACTTCCTCGCCGGTTTCGACAAAGGCCTCGCGCAGCTCTTTCTCGATCTCGACTAATAGCCTGACCAACCGTGTGCCCGGATATTCGGCAATCAAATCTTCAAGTCCCAGGCGGAACATCCAGTACAGTCGCACCAGCCGCCGGTGATACAGGCGGGGCGATTCCGACTCGGCGCCGGTCCGTCCGCGGGCGGCCTCTGCGGCCAGACGGTCGCCTGCCCGATACCAGAGGTCGGTCGGTTCGAGGGCTTGCGATGAGCGGATTGAACGAAAAATGCCCTCATACGTGCGGGCCAGCAGTTTGTCGAAGCGAACTCTGCCGCTCGAGGAGATCTCCGACTCTTGCTTGAGCCAATCGGCATAGTCGGGCTTGAATTTATATTGATTGGTTTTGAATACGGCAGTCAACAGATCGAACGCTTGTGTAAGCGAGTCAACTGTTTCAGTGGATCTCATGGCCGGTAACGCCTCCCCGTCTTACAGCAAGCCGGCCCGACCGCCGATTGTCAACAAATTTATCGTGTTATCACCACCGCGTCTTCTTCACTCGTGTACTGAGCGGGAATGTCCGGGCCGGGAATAAACGCCTTGACACAACGTTAAGGGAGCGGGTATATTTGACGCTTTGATAGACCCCGGGTGATGGGGAAGCGGACAACACACATGATGACTGGGCCGACACAACAGTTTTCGCGGATGTTCTTTTGGTCTTAAATCCTTGATAGATACCTTGCCACAATTGGCGGGGTTTTTTGTGTGGGATTGGCAGGTCGATGAGCAGGAAAACATTACCGATTATCATTATTTTGGCCATGGCGATAACCGCCGGGGCTGCTTTCGCTCAAATCGACACAACCGCCGAAATTCCCGATTCCACTATTGCCGTTACTGCAGTAAGCCAACGTCTTCCGATTGCGCCGGCGCCGGTCAGTTCGGTAACCGCCAAAGATACGCCAAACGACGCGGGTAAATCGATCACAATCAACTGGGATCTCTCTCCCGATGATTTGGGCGGCAGGAAAAATGTCGCCAAATATATCGTTTTGCGCGGCACCTCGCCCACCGGCACATTCGATACTGTCGGCAGCGCCACCGCCGGAATGCATTCGGTCAGTGACGCGCAGGCGGTGGACGGGGTCGATTACGTCTATAAAGTTGTCGCTATCTCCAGTGTGCTCACTCCCGAGGGCGACGAAATTTTCGCCCCGGCCGAATCGGGTCTTTCCAATGTTGTTCATTCATCCGGGCAGTGGTTCCATTTAGTCCGGATGGCGCGGATCTTCCCGTGGGTGCTGGTGATTGGGATTGCGGTCTTATTTTTTATCAACGCGGCAAAAAAAGGCAAAAAGCTTTATGTTCGCCCGATTGCCGGCTTAGTCGAGGTTGAGCAGGCCGTCGGCCGCGCCACCGAAATGGGCCGCAAGCTGGTTTATGTTCCCGGTACCCAGGATATGGATAATGTCCAAACCCTTGCCGGGGTTACTATTCTGGGGCGGATTGCCAAACTCGCCGCCGAATACGACGCACAAATCGATGTGCCGGTTTCCCGTTCACTGGTGATGGTCACGGCGCGTGAAGTGGTCAAAGAGGCCTACCTCAATGTTGGCCGGCCGGATGCTTTTAATGAAGACATTGTGCGCTATATCACCGACGACCAATTCGGATATGCCGCTGCACTCGACGGTCTGTTTGTTCGTGAAAAACCGGCAACGATATTCTACATGGGCGCTTTCTATGCCGAATCGCTGATTCTGGCGGAAACCGGCAATACTATCGGGGCGATCCAGATCGCCGGGACGGCCATGCCGGCGCAGCTGCCGTTTTTTGTCGCGGCCTGCGACTACACGCTCATCGGCGAAGAGCTTTTTGCCGCGTCGGCCTATCTCTCCAGCGAGGCGAAATTGTTGGGCAGTTTGAAAGGTCAGGATGTTGCCAAGGTCCTGATGCTCATTGTTGCTGTGGTCGGTGTGATTTTGGCAACATTCAACGTGATAAATATTGCCGATTGGTTCAAGATCGGCTGATCGATCTACAACCGGCAGGGGATTAGTCAGAAATGAAACGTCGGATTCCATTGGCCATCACCGCAGTCGTCGGCATCGTGTACATTTTTCAGTATTTTGTACCGCACGAGCCGGTTTCCCGGTTTTCCGATTGGTTCTCCGATTGGTTCGGCATCATTACGGCATTTGCTATCTGGCTGGGCGCGCTCAACTTGATGAAATTGTCGCTGTTGAAAGTCTCCCAACGCAAGAAAGACTGGGGCTATGCGCTGGTGACCATCATCGGTTTTGCCACGGTTATGATTGTCGGCTTATTCTTTTCCAGAGGCGCCAGCTTCCAGGAACCGGGCACCAATTTTATGTATCTTTATGATAATGTATACAATCCGCTTTCGTCGACGATGTTCGCGATTCTGGCGTTTTTCGTTGCGTCGGCGTCATATCGTGCCTTTCGTGCACGCAATAAAGAAGCAACGATGCTGCTGTTGGCGGCATTTTTCGTGATGCTTGGCCGGGTGCCGGTCGGCGATTTAATTACCCGTGAATGGTTGTCTTTGCCCCATTGGCTGTGGTTGTCCAACTGGGCCGACTGGGTAATGAATATTCCCAACACTGCCGGTCAGCGGGCGATTATGATCGGTATTGCGCTGGGGATTATGTCGACATCATTGCGGATTATTCTGGGGATTGAACGAACATTTATCAGTGGCGAATAGACGATAGCAGGGTGCAGCGGATGAATTTTTGGGACAAATTGATGCAGATCGACCGGCGGGTTATCTTCCTGTTCGTCGTGGTCGCGGTGACCCTGCCGCTGTTTTTGGATATTCCCCAGAAAATCATCGTTTCGGAGGAAGTTGAGCGTGGTTTTAGGGAGTTGGCCGATCTGCAGCCGGGGGCCAAGGTCCTGATCCCCTGCGATTATGATCCTCCGTCCGCGCCGGAATTACAGCCGATGGCGGTAACCGCGATCAAGTATTGCCTGGATCATAACCTGCGGATGATTATCATGGGACTTTGGCCGCAGGGACCGCAGCAGGCCAATGCCGCCTTTGAAACCGTACTTGGCCATCCGGTTACCGATACTATATCCTATAACGGCAAAACGCTGATTTATGGCCGTGACTGGGTCAATCTCGGGTTCCAGGCCGGGGCTGAGTTATTGATTCAACGGATGGGGTCGTCGATTCCGGCTGCATTCCCGACTGATTATCGCGGCACCCCCATCGATGATTTACCGCTGATGGATGGTGTACAGAACTTCAATAATATCGATTTTGTTATTAATATTTCGGCGGGCGCTCCGGGAATTTACGAATGGGTGCAATTTGCCGTCGACCGGTTTGGGGTGAAACTTTTTGGCGGCGCTACTGCCGTGCAAGCACCGCTGGTCTATCCCTATTTCGAGTCCGGACAACTGCGGGGAATCATGGGTGGTCTCAAGGGAGCGGCTGAGTTTGAGACGCTGGTCGGCGAGAAGGGCAAAGCGACCAAGTTTATGCTCTCGCAATCATTTGCCCATATCATTGTAATCTTTTTCATTGTGATCGGGAATGTGGCGTACTTTGCCAGTGGCGGAAAGCGAAAGAAATCAGAATGAATAAGAAGGTAGTGCCTTTCATCGTCATCGCCCTCGGGATTGGGTTGTTTGCGATCCTCGCGGCTTCGCGCGGTTTTGCCGTGACGCTGGGGGCATTTTTTACCATCGGCATCTTCTCCTTCCTGTACAAAGACAATCCATATTACAAATTCTCCGAGGCGCTCTTTGTCGGTATTTCCGCCGGCTACTGGTTTGTTTCGCTTTTCTGGCAGCAAATGTATTCCAAGCTTTTCAGTCAGGTCGCCGAGGCCTACCAGCATACTTTCGTCAATGGCGGCGGCTGGGACGATCGCTGGATGATGCTGGTTGGCGGTGTACTCGGTGTGATGATGCTCATGCGTCTTTTCCCGAAAATTGGCTGGATTTCGCGCTGGCCGCTGGCGGTTATTGTCGGCGCAACTGCCGGGCTGTATTTTATCAATTATTTTGTCTCCAACGGTATTAATCAGATTGGTGCGACAATCGCCCCGTTGCAGCAGTATGGCAAAGATGGTTCACTCGATTGGTGGGCTTCGATTTCGCAGTTCTTGCTGGTGGTTGGTACGCTCTCCGGGCTGGTCTATTTTTACTTCTCCAAAGAGCATAAAGGCGCCTTTGGCGGCGTGGCCAAAATCGGCATCTGGACCTTGATGCTCACTTTCGGCGCGTCGTTCGGCTATACGGTCATGAGCCGGATGTCACTGTTGATCGGCCGGATGGATTACCTGGTCAGCACCTGGCTGGGTCTGGTCAAATAGTCTTCCGATCGACGATAAAGGACGCATGATGAGACTGGGGCGCAGAGCCATACTGTGCGGATGTGTTTTCGACAGTATGCTCTTGCTTGGCTCATTTGCCTTCGCTCAGGACTCTACCCCCGCAACCACAGATTCCCTCCGTACCGATACGGCCACATTTGTTGCGGCAATCAGGGCTATTGCGCCGCCGGTAAATGCGGGTGCGAAAGATACGCCGTCTGATGAGGGATATTCGATCTCCATTTTTTGGGAGTTGTCGCCTGATGATCGGCTCGACGGCCGGGTAACCGGCTACCGGATCATCCGCGCCGAATCGCCGGACGGGCCGTTCCGCGAAGCGGGATTCTCCTCGGCCGGGCAGACCAGCTACACCGACGCCTCGACGGAAAAGGGCACCGACTATTGGTATAAAGTTGAAACCCAGGCCGACAGCGGGTACGCTTCCTCACCGGTAATCGGGCCGGTGCGTTCGACCGCACAATGGTTCAATATGAATATTTTGAACCTATTCATCATCGGCGTGATTATCTCGGGCGCCATCGGCTATTTCATCGTTTCGGCTCGTAGTGGGAAAAAGTTGTTTCTGCGCAAGATCGCCGGTTTGGAGGCGGTCGATGAGGCCATCGGCCGCGCGACGGAGATGGGGCGGCCCATTCTTTTTATCCCCGGAATCCAGGATATGGACGATGTGCAGACCATTGCCGGGATCACGATCCTTGGCCGGATTGCCAAGACCATCGCCGAGTACGACTCAAAATTGTATGTACCGACCGCGCGGTCGATCGTGATGACTACCGCCCGCGAATCAATCAAAGAGGCCTACCTTGCGGCCGGGCGGCCCGATGCCTACTCCGATGATTTCGTCAACTATATTACCGACGAACAGTTCGGTTATGTCGCCGCGGTGGACGGGATCATGGTCCGGGAAAAACCGGCCACATGTTTTTATCTTGGCGCTTTCTTTGCCGAGTCGCTGATTATGGCCGAGACCGGTCACTCGATTAATGCAATCCAGATTGCCGGGACGGCGATGCCGGCGCAGCTGCCGTTTTTTGTCGCCGCCTGTGATTATACCTTGATCGGCGAGGAACTTTTTGCCGCCTCGGCCTACCTCTCGCAGGAACCCCGTCAACTGGGTTCGCTGAAAGG
>JAJRUJ010000018.1 GCA_024277855.1 Candidatus Zixiibacteriota bacterium | reverse complement strand
TCGAGCGCAACACGCGCTTTGAATTCAGCGGAAAAGTTACGTCGTTTTCTCATCTTCTACATCCTCTCAAAAACGTCTCAATTCCACCTTAACGAACTGTCCGAAATTCCGCAACCACCTCTGGAGAGAAGTGTGTCTAATCAATCCCGGTTGGCGGGAGTTTTGTGGACGTGATGTTATCCCGTAGAGCCGCAAGGGATTAATGCAACAGGTTGAGGTGTTATCCGAGTAAACCGTTGTGTATAGTTGCTGGTGGTATTTTTATGGCCCCCATTGTTCCCCCGGTGAGACGTCCCTCGAACATCGACGCGATACTTTACTCCGGCAGAGAATTATTCTGGAGATAAAAAATTTGCTCTTCCCGCTTGTGCTCTGGATTACGCTGGGGGAACAGGAACATGAGGTTTTGAGATTTATTCTTCCGGATAATGCTTTTCTAAACAATCGGGACAAATACCATGGCTGAATTGTGCCTCAGAGTGTCCTTCGACGTACTTCTCCATGCGTTCCCAGGATTCATTATCGTTGAGAATCTTATGGCAGTGCATGCAGATGGTCACAATTCCCCGGAGTGTCTTGATCTCATCGAGCGCCGCCTGGAGATCATTGACCTTGTCGACCAATGTCGATTGGAGTTGAAGAACCCGCTCGCCGACCCGGACGCGGGCTTGCAGTTCTCCGTTGTCAAACGGTTTTGTAAGGTAATCATCTGCACCCGCCTGGAGTCCGTTCACAATATCCTGTTTGCTGTTCATCGATGTCAGCATGATAATATATGCAGGGTTTTCTGATGATTCTTCACGGACCTTCCGGCATACTTCAATACCGTTCATACCGGGCATCATCCAATCGAGGATGAGCAAGTGAGGGCTGTCTGTGGTTTTCATCACGGCCAAAGCTTCATCACCCGCACCGGTGGATATGACGGTATAACCCCATTTTTTCAGTACCGACTCCAGGATTATCCGTGAGGTGGCATTATCTTCGGCAATGAGTATTTTCATGGGATTATCCAGACGCCGACGTCGTTGCGGGAGCTGCCTCAGACTTCTTCTCCGGATTTTTTTCATTTGCATCGGACGGAGGTTTGCCGTCAGGTTTGGGTGAAATCTCCCCGGGCCCGTTTTTTTTGATTCCGGATGATACTCCACCGTCGGCGGTTTTGGATTCGGCGGAACCCGCTTTGGAGGGATTCACGTCTGTCAAGGTCCTCTGCAGCAATTGCAATTCCCTGATTAACCGGCCGTGACCGGGGTTTTCGCGGTTGTGCCCGCCCGGTTCGTTTTCATCCAGAAGTCCGTATTTCGTGAATATGTTGAGGACTCTTTTCGCTCCCAGATTCGAGGCCTGCTCGAATAATACATGTGCCTCATTATTTTGCAAAGGGGAGGAGCCGGCCGCCAATTGTTTCTCCATGCGGGGTAGAAGATCATCCAGAAACGTTCTAAAATTACTGATACTGCTGCGGTAGGTCTCATCATCCAGACCAAATTGATTCATGATCGATTTTTTATCCTCCAGCACTGCGGTCTTGTCATCGGTCAGTTTTGCAATCTTCCGGGCGACGATTTTCGGATCAATCGGCTTGACCACAAAGTCCGTACAGCCCAACCCGATGACTTTTTGTACGGTTTCAGAGTCGGCCATTGTTGTGCACATGATTACCGGGATCGCCTTTAAATCAGGGGTTTCTCTCATTTTCGTCAACAATTCGATCCCGTCCATGTCCGGCATCATGATATCGCTGATCACGACCCGGATTCCCGGTTCTTTTTTCAAAGTATCCAGTGCCTCTCGCCCATTGCCCACGGCCAATATCTCATAGTTGTATTTCTTGAGAGAGAACTCCAATATTTGGGCAGAAGTCTTGTTGTCTTCGACAATTAGGATACTCATTTCCACTACCTCGTTTAAGTAGTCTGAGGCGCCATACGATAGATGCTCTGAGTGGCTTTCTTGAGCGCTTCAAATTGTTCATCGAGAGAGCCGATGAGGGGAATCGCCTTTTCCATCTTGTCGGCTTTGCCGGCGTCTTCTATCTGATGTGCCAACTCCTGCAGGGCGACTGCACCGATATTCGCCGCGGCACCCTTGAGTGTATGAGCGGTCTTGCGGATTGTTTGAGCGTCCCGGCTCTCAACTGTGGCCTTGAGCGATGTGATCAGGTCAATGGCATCCTGCTCGAATGTCCCCAAAACGACTTTGACCAGATCTTCATCACCGTCGAGTCGGTCCAATAGCGCCGTTCGGTCGAATATCTCGGGCTGGTCGGCAGGGGATGCAGTCACTGATGTCGACTCCGGGGTCCTCGTACCGGACATTACTTTGTTGATCGCTTTGTCGAGTTCCCGGGGTTTGACCGGTTTGGAAACATAGTCATCCATTCCGGCGCCAACGCACTTTTCTCGATCACCCTGCATGGCGTTGGCGGTCATGGCGATGATGGCAATCTGGTGGTTGAGGACGGCCGAGGCCGGATCGCGGATTATTCGGGTTGCTTCGAGTCCGTCCATCTCGGGCATTTGTACATCCATCAACACCAAATCATAAGGAGTCGTTTCCAGCGCTTTGACCGCTTCGACGCCATTGGCTACCGCGTCCGCCCGGTAGCCGAGTTTTTCCAGTATCTTAGTTGCCACAAGCTGGTTGGTAATATTGTCTTCTGCCAGCAGAATGCGGATTTTTGAATTTTTTGCGTCTGCCAGAGAGTGTTTGGTAACAATTGGTGTTGCAGACTTGACCTTTGGAACGGCATCCTGGTTGAGGATACTCACCAAACTATCGTAGAGCTGCGATTGTTTTACCGGTTTGGTCAGGTAAGCGGAGAATCCGATTTTTTTCATCCGAGCGGCATCCCCGCGCACACCGAGGGATGTCATCATCAGCAGAAGCGTGTCCTGCAGGGTCTCATCCGCCTTGATTATCTGCCCCAGGGTTCCGCCGTCCATCTCCGGCATCTGCATATCAAGGATTGCCACAGTAAAGGGATCATTCTCCGCTGCGGCGACATGTAATTTCTCCAGCGCCTCAACCCCACCCGCCGCTTCGTCATGCCGGCAACCCCAGGAGAGCAATTGCATTTTCAATACAAGCCGATTTGTCTCATTATCATCGACGACAAGAATCCGCTTTCCCCGGATACTCTCAGGAGATTTCAGTGGTTTTTGATTGTGGGCAGGTTGCTTACGCAACGTTGCGGTAAACCAGAAAGTGGAACCTTTTCCCTCTTCGCTTTCCACCCCGATTTGGCCGCTCATCAGTTCGGCAAGTTGCTTGGTGATCGATAAGCCAAGCCCGGTCCCGCCATACTGCCGGGTAGTGGATGCGTCCGCCTGTGTGAAGGCCTGGAACAAAGAATCAAGCCGGTCCCGGGGGATCCCGATCCCGGTATCGGTCACGGCAAAACGAATAGTCACCCGGTCCTCGATTTCCTTTTCCAGCGTAACGCGGACAACCACTTCGCCTTCCTTGGTGAATTTGATTGCATTGCCGATGAGATTAGTCAACATCTGGCGCAACCGGCCCGGGTCGCCCTGCAGAAGCGTCGGTAATTCGGGGTCGATCTGACAGACATACTCCAGGCCCTTTTCGTGTGGTTTGATCGCCAGAATATCATTCATGTCTTCCAGAGTTGTCTGCAAATCAAAATCGAGTATTTCCAGGTCCAATTTGCCGGCTTCAATCTTGGAGAAATCGAGGATATCATTGATAATCGTCAACAGGGTGTCGCCGCTGTTCCGAATTGTTTCGGCATACTGACGTTGTTCTTCAGATAGTTCAGTATCCATCAGGATGCCGGTCATGCCGATGATCCCGTTCATCGGTGTGCGGATTTCGTGGCTCATATTGGCCAGAAACTCACTCTTGGTTTGTGCGGCAGATTCGGCGGCTTCATAGGCCACCCGCAACGCCTTTTCCGCTTTCTTGCGATCAGTGATATCGACAAAACACTCAAGGAGACATTCCCGGCCCAGCAGGGTTATGGGCACAACTGTCTTGAGAACCGGTAACTCTTCGCCGTCGGCTTTCACCAACACACGTTCGGCATTCTCCACTTCCTGACCGAGATCGGTGATGGGGCAGGAACCTTCCTCAATCGTGCAGATAAACTTATGGCACCGGTGGCCGACAATCTGGTCGCGAGGCGCACCGAACATTTCTACGCCCATGGGGTTGATATCCAGAATCTCGTGCGTTTTGGCGTCGACGATGATAATTCCGGTCTGAACATGATCGAGGATTTCCTTCACCCGCTCTTCGCTTTCACGCAACTTTTCCTCCGCGGCTTTGCGCTCGGAAATATCGCGTAAGATACCCACCGCGGACCATTTGCCGTTTGATTTAACCGATGAAAGCGATAATTCAATGGGGATTTCTCTGCCGTCTTTGTGCAGTCCCGGAAGCTCAAGTGTCTTACCGACCGCGTTGCCCTTCCCCGAGGTTTGAAATGAGCAGAAAGCGGCGCTATGCGCCTGGCGAAGATGTTCCGGTGCAAGAAAATCGTGTAAATTCCGATTGTGTACTTCTTCGGCCGTATAGCCGAATATATTTTGGGCGGCGTTGTTCCAATAGGTGACCAGGCCGGCATTGTCAATCATGATGATGGCATCCTTGGCCGACGAACCGATGGCCCGAAAGGTCTGCTCGCTTTCCTGTAGCTTCTCCAGGGCTTCTGCGCGCTCGGTGTTATCGCGCACTACGGCCTGAATAACTTGCCGGTCTCCGATTTTTAACGCGGTGAGCACGACTTCGGCCGGGAAATCCGTGCCGTCAATGCGGCGATGGATCCAATCGAAACGGTTATCTCCCTCCTTCATCGCTACCGCGATTTTTTTACTGGCCAGTTTCATCGAATCCTCACCGCTCGGTGATTGAGCAGGGGGTGATAGATCCGCTGGATGCATCCGGCAGAATTCTTCGCGGGTGGGACAGCCGAAAATTCGGAGTGTGGCGTCGTTACAGTCAAAGAACCCTTTCTCATCGAGTAACATCACGGCATCGCTGTTCGTCTCATAAAGGGCACGGAACTTTGCCTCACTCTCGGCCAGTTTTTGCTGCATATTATGGTGTGTGCGTACCAGGAGGCCAAGAACCATCAGGTATGCGGTCAGCCGAAGTGCGTGCCATGCCCACCATTGATCGTTCCAGAGTACTGAATATTTGAAGACCAGACCGGCCAGGCCGAGAAATACGACCAGCATGACGAACAAATAGTCCGTTTTCTTGCCGGAACGATAAAAAATCCGGCAACAGTACAAGGCGCCAACCAGGAACAACACGCCGGCAAGTGCATTGATACCGATGGCTGTGGTTGTGAATTTCCCATTGTAGATCATCTCGGGCAGTGTTTCCGGCAGGATAAGGGACCAAACGCTGATCGAAACTGCGACCATGGTCACGATCCAGGGGAGCCGATTGTTCCACGATTCACGGTTCATCCATTCAGAGTGCCAAATTAAGCTACATCCGAAAGCACCGGCCAGGGCCGCCACGCTGTGCAAAAAGACGAACGCCTGGCCGGGCGAGCAAATCGCGTGGAAACCGTCGAAAATGCCCATGGCCAGGAAACCCAGAGCCGGGAAGAAAAGCCGCCTGCCGCCGATCTTCCATCTCTGTTGGATCAGGATAAGCCCCATGCAGATCGCGATCAATGCCCCGAGGATCTCGACAGTCGAGTGAGTTGGCTCATTTGCCCAGCGCCAACCGCCCCACGTGGCAGAAAAAGTTTGACTTGCCCAGAGTATGGCCGCACTTATCACTACCCCTGCCAGCAACAACCAAACTCGTTTTGCCCTTGTCATTACATTGTTTTGGGGATCACGCCGGTCGGTATTCTGTTGCGGTTCCTCGCCGTAATCGGCGGGGTCGGTTTGCTTTCCAGTGGTCAACATCGTAAATCCTTCATGCTTGTCGCCGATATAACGATTCTGCAGTCAGAATCGTTCGGTCAATCTACAGGTATGATGTCGGCGACTGTAACGTTGATATTCCATGTCCTCATAAACTCCTGTCATAGAAAGCACCCTCAACCGGGTTGGTGCAGTTGCATCACGCCGGTGTCTCTGCACAATAAGCACATATCCGGTCGCCGGGCGGATGACATGAACCCTTTATCTTTATCGGTAGACATTTTGGTGGCTTAATGGTCGAATCCCCCGGTCGACGCCATTCCCTGATCGTGAAATATCAGGCCCAGATCACTTTTGCCGGGAACGAATTGCCCTTACGGACTATTCTCGCGATTCCCATAAAGTGACTAACGATGCACACAGGTTTGCCGACAAAAAACATAGATAGGGTCATGCAGTGTCACTTCCGCGAGGCAGTGGCCCGATCGACTTCGATTTGCTCTTGGTTGCCGATACACGATACGCGGAGATGTTAAAAACGCATAGCGTATTCAAAGACGGCGCGGGGACGACTTGGACTTCGCAGGTCAAGGATGTGGCATGGATTTCGACAATACGGACCATAAAAGTCCGGACATGAGGATATGTCCGAGACTCTATGTGGCTGGGATGGGTCACAACAGAGGTCGAAAATGAAATATGAATGTGAGACGGCCCACAGCGCCGGTGCAGACAAACCTGGGTCACCCGCGGCGGACAGTACAAAAGCCGGACCAGTCCATAGCAGTCAGGATCAGATAAATTACCTTTGGAAAATCTCGATTATTGGAGCCATCGGGACCATCTTGTTCGCCTTCCTGGGACTGTTGGGTTATATCCCCGGTCTGAGTTTTCTCGGCGCGGTTCATGAGAGCTTCATTCCCATGGCTCCAAGCACCGCCGTCAGTTTTGTTATCCTTGGGGCTTGCCTGCTCGGGATTATTCTCCGGCCCCGGCGTCGGGTAATTTTGAAGCTTCTCGGTTTTTTGGTTGTGTCAGTTTCCCTCTTTGGTGTGCTGGAGGTCGTTGGACATTTCACCGGGACCAGCCTCAACTTTGAGGATGCGCTGGTGCCGAATGCGGGATATCTCGGTGCGATCCCCCTCGCCCGCATGTCCCCGGCGACCGGAGCAGTCTTCTTCCTTGCCGGATTTGCCATATTCATCCTGGCTCTGTGGTCTTCCACCGGCGATAGACGGACGCACCTCGGGCACTGGGCCGGCAGCGCAGGAAGTGCAGTCCTGGTAATCGGTTTTGTCTTTTGTGGGGCGTACATTTATGGGACGCCGTTACTCTATGGTCACGGTGCCACGGTGCCCATGGCCCTGACAACGGCGTTGGGCTTTCTGATGCTGGGAAGCTCGATCGTGGGTGCTTCAGGAATTGATGCGATTCCCATAAAAATTTTGGCTGGTCGCTCAACCTACAGCTACTTATTACGATTTTTCCTTCCTCTGACCACTTTTTCAGTCCTGTTTGGCGGATTCATGGCGCATTATGCCTCCACATTATTTCAGCTCAATATGGCAATAATGCAAGCCATCGTGACAGTTCTGGTTGTTTTAATTACTGCCTATCTGACCATGCGACTTGCCCGTCATCTTGGCGATTCCATTGATCAGGCTGAAGAAGCGTTACAGGTGAGTGAAGAAAAGTTCAAAACATATATTCTCTCCGCTCCCGACGCGATCTTCGTGGTGGATGCTGTCGGACGATATATAGAAGTCAATGAGGCCGCGTGTCGTCTGACTGGCTACACAGAGTCAGAACTTATGAGGATGTTCATTCCAGACATTATTGATCCACAAACATCCACACAGGTCCTGGAGAGTCTTGACATTTTCAAAAAAACCGGGAGTCTCAGCACGGAGTTCCGACTCAAACGCAAAAACGGGTCGGTGATCTGGGTATCGCTTGAAGCGGTGTCACTTTCGGCCGGGCGGTCCATGGCTTTTTGCTCTGATATCACCGAGCGCAAGCAGGCGGAAGAGGCGCTGCGTGAGGGCGAGGCGAGGATGTCCAAGGCCGAACTTATTTCCCGGATTGGCCATTGGGATTGGAATCTGATCAGTAAAGACCTGACGTGGTCGCAGGGGCTTTGCACGCTGTTTGGTATCGATGAATCCCGGTTTGGCGGCAAATACGAATCGTTCCTCGATTTCGTTCACCCCGACGATCGACAACACGTCATGGAGTGTGTGGACAAGGCAATCAATGGAGTCCAGCCACTTGATCACGAACACCGTATCATCAGGCCGGATGGTACGGTGAGACTCATTCACGCCACGGCGGAAATCACATTTGAGCATGGTAAAGCGACACGAATGTTGGGAGTTGCACGTGACATCACCGAGCGCAGGCAGGCGGAAGAGGCCCTGCGGCGGAGCGCATTGGAGTTGAAGGCTATCTACGAAAATGCCCCGTTGGTCATGTTGCTTGTCGACCATGAACGACGCATCGTCAAATTGAATGCCTTGGCTGCGTCGCTGGCCCGGCGCCCGGCCGATGAGATCATCGGGCTTCGGGCCGGGGCAGCTTTGCGTTGTGTTCATGCCATTGATGATCCCCGGGGCTGCGGCTTCGGCCCGGCGTGCGAGACCTGCGGTGTACGCAACACTATCTTGAAAACCATTCAGTCAGGGAAAGCGTTTCACCGCCTGGAGGCGACGATTCTCTACGGTCACACCGACGGTCCGATCAAGATACATGTCCTGGTTTCCACGACGCCCTTGCGCGTGTCGGAGGAAGATTTCGTTCTCGTGTGTTTGGAAGACATCACCGAGCGAAAACAGGCGGAGGAAAGGGCCGCGCGCTTCAACCGCGCACTTGAGGGATCTCTGAACGAAATCTACATCTTCAACGCCGAAACCATGCATTTCATCGAGGTTAATCGGGGCGCCCGAGAGAACCTGGGATACTCACTGGAGGAACTGCGCGGCCTTACGCCCCTGGACATCAAACCCGAGTTTACGGCCGAGTCGTTCGCAGAAACGATTGAGCCCCTGCGAACAGGAATTAAGGAGAAAGTGCGGTTTACTACAGTTCACTGTCGCAAGGATGGGACACAATATCCTGTTGAGGTTCATCTGCAACTGGTGGCCGGCGGCTCGCCGGTCTTCGTCGCGATCGTTCTCGATATCACCGAGCGTAAACAGGCGGAGGAGGCGCTGAGGGAGAGTGAAGAGAAGTTCCGCACATTGACGGTTTCCTCGCCGGTGGGGATGTTTCTTAACGACGCGCAGGGGAAAGCCATTTACGTCAACGAGAAATGCGCCGAACTGGTCGGGATGCCGGCGGAGAAAGCGCTCAACTTTGATTGGGTGTCTGCCGTCCATCCCGACGACCGGGAGCGGGTGGCAGCCCGGTGGGCCAGGGCTGTTCAGAACTGCGAAGAATTCCACATGGAGTATCGCTGGGCTTATGCGGACGGCCGGGTTGTCTGGACCCTTGGGGATATTGTCCCGGTTAGGGGAGGTGACGGCGAGGTTGCTGTCTATATTGGTACACTCACGGATATCACCGAGCGCAAGCAGGCGGAAGAAGCATTGCGGGAGAGCGAAGAGCGATACCGCAGTCTGGTGGAAAATATCAACCTCGGTATCGCGGTTATTGACCCGCAGATGCGCGTCCTTTCCATGAACAAACAATTCCTGGAGTGGTTTCCTGACCTCGATCTTTCGACACATCCGATCTGCTATCAGGCGTTCAGCGACCCGCCGCGGGAGAAGCCTTGCTCCTGTTGTCCTGTACTCAAGACATTTGCCGGCGGTCTGGTGCATGAATCCGTGTCGGAAACATCAGTCCGCGGAGAGATCAGAAACTACCGGATCACTTCCACGCCACTTCGGGATACCGACGGAAACGTCATTGCCGTGATTGAGGTGGTCGAGGATATAACAGATAAAATCAAACTTGAAGAAGAGCTCAACAAAGCCGACAAGCTCGAATCGATCGGGGTATTGGCCGGCGGCATTGCCCATGATTTCAACAATATTCTGACGTCGTTGCTGGGGAATATTTAGCTGGCGAGAATGGAGACTAACCTTACGCCGGGGCTCGCCGAACTGCTCGGCAATGCAGAAAAAGCAACAAGCAAGGCCGCCGATCTCACGCGACAATTGCTCACTTTTGCCAAAGGCGGGGTCCCGGTCCTTAAGACGGTTTCGCTGGAAGGGATTGTCCGGGACACTACAGAGTTTGCCCTGCGTGGCTCCAATGTCAAACCGGTGATTTCATTCGCCGATGATCTGCGTGCGGTATCCGCCGATGAAGGACAAATTAGCCAGGTGATCAATAACCTCGTGATTAATGCCAACCAGGCCATGCCCGATGGCGGGACCCTCCGGATACATTGCCGTAATTACACCATCGAAACCAGGTGCGCCTTGCCTTTGTCGGCAGGCGACTACGTGACAATTACAGTCGCGGACCAGGGGGGCGGGATAACGCCGGAACACCTGAGTAAAATATTTGATCCTTTCTTCACGACCAAGAAAACGGGGAACGGACTGGGGCTGGCCAGCAGTTACTCAATCATCAGGAAACACCACGGGCATATCGAAGTGGAGTCAGAATTGGGTATCGGCACGACGTTTACCGTCTACTTACCCGCGACTTTGAAAGAGACTGAACAGTCTGAAGAGGTAGACAGCACTATCCCCCGTGGATCCGGTCGGATACTTGTACTTGATGATGAAGGAACCATCAGGATCATCACCGAAAAGACCCTAAGCAAGCTCGGGTACGAAGTAGTAACCAGCGAAGACGGCTGGGCGGCAATTGAGCTCTACCGGGACGCACAGCAGGCCGGGAACCCCTTCGCCGCGGTGATCCTCGATCTGACAATTCCTGGTGGGATGGGCGGAAGAGACGTAATCGGCTTCCTGCGTAAAATGAATCCCGAAGTCAAAGCGATCGTTGCCAGTGGATACTCCAACGATCCGGTCTTGGCGGAATATCGAGAATACGGTTTCTCCGGCATGATTGTCAAGCCGTATACAGCACGCACGCTGGGGGAGACGTTGCACAATGTGTTGGTTCGGACGAAAGTGTCGGTTTAGCAAAGAAACAGGCGGTGTTTTGATTACAGGCAACAAACGCAGTCGGGCAAGAACAATGCACGATAACCGGCGCCTTGGTCCTATCGGTTAGTTAGAGGAGCAGTCATGGCAGAATCACTCACACTCGCCGACGTCATAAACGAAGGTAAGAAGAATTTCTCGATCGTGCTGGTGGACGATGACACCGCGGTATTGGACGTCATCAATAAAGTTCTGAGTAAGAACGGGTATCTGTGCCGGGTTGCGGGAGACGGTGATGAAGCGTTGAATCTCATCGCCGAATCGCAATGTGACCTGATCATCACCGATATCCGGATGCCGAAATGCGATGGCCTGCACCTTGCCCGGGCGATAAATAAATCAAATCGACAGGCAAAAATAATTTTCATGACCGGTTATGCGAAAAGCCAGAATATCGCGGAAACGGTTGAATGTCGGCCCGTCGGGTTTCTGGAGAAACCATTCCAGCCGCAAAATCTCCTTCGACTGGTCGACAGCGCCTTCGATGATTGGCAGGCGTCCCATGAGCAGGAAAAATACAATACGATCTTGTCTGATGCGGTAATCAAGAAAACCAAACAGATTACGACCCAGGATGAGCGTCTCATTGCCGAGCGGGAAATGCTGGAAGGGATTCTCTCGCACTCTTACTTCGGCGTTATCGCCGTTGACACCGAACTGACCATCGCGTTGTTGAGTAAGTGTGCTCTGATGCTGTTGGGCCGGAATGATCTGGACCCCTATAAATGCTACGGCAAAAAAATCGCGGATGTCTTCATCGACGAACACTGTCTCTCTATCCTGAGTTTGCACAGCAAAGTGTTATATGACGGCCGGCTTCATGGCGCAACTTACCGTGACACAAGCGGCCGGTGGATTGAACTTACCGCCTATCCAATTGTGGGTAAGGACAATATTAAAAATATCGTTTTTATCGTTGCCGATTATACCGAGCGCAGAAAAACCGAAGAAAATGTTCGGCACCTGGCAATGATCGGCGAACAGGCCGGTGAAGGAATTGCCATGACGGATCTCGATTATACGATAACGTTTGTCAACCCGGTGTGGAGAAAAGACCACGGCTATGGTATTGACGATGAACTGGTCGGCCAGCCTCTTAAGCTGTTCCACAGCGCTGAGCAATGGGAAGCGGAAATACTTCCCATCGTCGAAGAGGTCCGTCAAAGCGATTACCATGCAGGCAAAGTTTCGCATACGCGGGGAGACGGCTCGCAATTCCTTACCGAAACAAGAGTGACTCTCCTGCGGGACGATCAAGCAGTTCCCTGTGGGTTTATCTGGTTTGCGATTGATATCACCGAGCGCGAAAGACAGGCCGAAGAACAACGCGAGTTGGAAAGCCAGATGCAGCACTCTAAACGCCTGGAGGCGGTCGGCTCACTCGCGGCCGGAATTGCCCACGAAATAAATACGCCGATCCAATTCGTGGGAGACAATACCCATTTCCTTGCGGACGCGTTCAAATCATTGGAGACCCTCATCGATTGCTATGACAAGATGTGGCAGGCCATAAAGGCCGGGCAAGATATTGCGACCCTTGAGGAGCAAAAAGCCCAGGCGGAAAAAGAAGCCGACCTGGAATATCACAAAGAAGAAGTACCCCAGGCGATCGAGCAGACCCTCGAAGGCGTGTCGCGAGTCAGCAAGATTGTCCGGGCCATGCGGGACTTCTCGCACCAGGGTCAGGGTGAAAAATCATTGGCCGATATCAACAAAATGTTGGAGAGTACGCTGACCGTTGCGCGGAACGAATTAAAATATGTCTCGGACGTGGAAACGGTATTTGATCCCGGTTTACCCGAAATAGACTGTTACCAGAGCGATCTCAACCAGGTTTTCCTGAACATCCTGGTCAATGCTGCTCATGCGATCGCCGAGGTTGTCGGAGATTCCCCGCAAGAGAAAGGAAAAATCACTATCACAACCGGTCACGATGACGACAATGTCATGATCACCATCGCCGATACCGGGTGCGGGATCCCGCAGGCCGTCCAGGGCCGAGTGTATGAACACTTTTTTACCACGAAAGAAGTCGGCAAAGGGACCGGCCAGGGTTTATCAATTTCCCGGAAAATCGTGGTCGAAAAGCACGGCGGGACCTTGAATTTTGAATCTGAGGAGGGCGAGGGAACCACATTTTTTATCACTTTGCCAATTTCGTCCCCCTCGGCCGACGAGACAATTAAGGAACCCGTATTCGGTGAATAGTAGGCAGGCGAGCGCCGATATTCATAATTGGTTGTCGACAAATAACGTTGGTGTGCAAGCAAACAACATTTGATTGGCCGGATTAAAATACCGGCCAAAACCCAAATATGTTGTCCTGAAACCCGATCAGAAAAAGAGCACTTCGTGTGGAGAGATGGGTGTCGGAAAATTCTGGAGACCTTGATATGACGCAAACTCGGGTTTTATTCGTTGATGACCAAAAAAATGTCCTGGAAGGTCTGCGGCGGATGTTGCGCAAATTTCGCGATGAATGGGAAATGGAATTTGTCACCTGTGGCCGGGAAGCATTGGATGCAATGGCCGCGAACCCTTTTGATGTGATCGTTTCCGACATGAAAATGCCGGAGATGAACGGGGCCCAGCTGCTAAAACGAATCAGTGAGAAATATCCGGGAACGGTCCGAATTATTTTGTCGGGGCATTCGGACATTGAACTCGTTCTCCAGTCGGTTGGTTATGCGCACCAGTATCTGGCAAAACCATGTGAGCCGGAGACATTGCAACAAACCGTGAAAAACTCGATTGGGTTGCGTGAGCTGCTTGCCTGTGAAGAACTTCATGAAAAAATTGCCCAGATTGACTCGCTGCCCAGTCCCCCTGAAACTTATAATAGACTGGTCGCCGCCCTTCAGTCTGAAAAATCATCAGTCCAGGATATTGCCGGGATTATCAGCCATGATGTGGGTATGACTGCAAAAATACTCCAGATGATTAACTCGGCTTTCTTTGGTTTGCCTGCTCATGTCGAGAGTATCCGTCAGGCAGTAAGTCTCCTCGGCCTCGATGCTGTCCGCGGCCTGGCCCTGACCTGCGGCGTCTTTGAGCAGTTCGATGACCCGGGTGTGGAGGGGATATCCTTTGAATCGATTTATACGCACAGTACGGCCGTCGGCGTTGGGGGACAAAAAATTGCCGGGGAGATTGGGCTTAACAAACGCCTGATTGAGGATACCATGATGGCCGGCACTCTGCATGATACCGGGAAGCTGATCCTCCTGACTCAATTCCGCTCGGAATATTGCGAGGCAATTGCCTTGGCCCAGGAGAAATCACTTCCGCTGCATAAGGCCGAGCAGCGAATTCTTGGTGTCTCCCATGCCGAGATCGGTGCGCATCTTCTTTCATTATGGGGCCTGCCGGATTCGATTATTGAAACGGCGGCTTTGCATCATTCCCCGATGCGTGCGCCGGCCATCGTACCCAGTGTACTGACGGCGATTTATATTGCCAACGTGATGGAACATGAGCAAAGCAACGGAGGCAATGGCCAGGAAGTATTACAACTTGATATGGATTATCTGGCCGGTATCGGCATCGCGAATAGGATACAGGAATTGCGGGAACTCTGCCCTACCGAGATAACTTGATAAGGAGTGAGGGATGACCACTAAATGTCAGGAGAATATACTTGTCGTCGACGACGATCCAAACCTCCTTGCGGCAATCAAGCGTCAATTACGCGGTGAGTATAATGTCGTTACGGCTGAAGGAGGCACTGAGGGTCTGCGCTTGATCTCGAAACATAACTCCTTTGCGGTCGTAATTTCTGATATGCGCATGCCGGAAATGAATGGAATCCAATTCCTGGCCAAAGTTTGTAAACTAAGCCCAGACACAACCCGGGTCATGCTGACCGGAAATGCAGATCTCGAAACTGCAATGCATGCGGTCAATGAGGGGAATATCTTCCGATTTCTCGTTAAGCCCTGCCATAAAAACACGATAAGCTGGGCGATAAATTCTGCCGTGAAGCAATATCGCCTGGTCAAGGCGGAACGCGAGTTACTCGAGGGAACGCTTAAAGGCAGTATTCGAGTCCTGACGGATATCCTGGCATCGGTAAACCCCGTGGCTTTTAGTCGGACTTCCCGCGTTCAAAAATATGTACGTCAGATTGCCCAGCATCTCGAAGTATCCAATATCTGGCAATATGAATTGGCGGCCTTACTGTCTCAGGTTGGCTGTGTTACTCTGCCTGCCGAGACTCTTGATAAATATGTCTCCGGCCTCGAATTGACCGAAGACGAAGAAAAAATGATCAGAGAACATCCTGCAGTCGGACAAGATCTCCTGGAGAAAATACCACGGCTGGAAGTTGTCGCAGAGATGATCGGCCAACAGTGTAAACCGTATAAGGAATATTCATTGCGGGGGGCGTTGCCCAAACAACCTGAACTCCTGGGCGCAATCATCCTGAAAGCAACTCTTGATTTTGATCTTTTCGTGTCCCGCGGTCTGCCAAAGTCGCAGGCAATTGAACAGATGAACAAGCGGTGTACAGAGTATTGCCCACTGATCCTGGGTGAATTACAGCACCTGATGGTCATTGATGCCGACGTCCAGATCAGGGTGGTGGAGACTACCGACCTTGATGAGTCAATGATTCTGGCGGAAGATATCCGGACCGATGAGAACCTTCTCCTCGCGGCCAAGGGGCAGCAGGTTACCCGCTCAATGCGTGGATTGTTAAACAATTTCATCTCTCAGGGGAGGATTAAAAAGAAAGTCCGGGTTATCATTTCAGCCGATCAGACTGAAGAATCGGCTGTTGAACAGGCGCCCGTGTCGGCCTAAATTCTTTAGATTTACGGATTGATCTGATCCTGGACAATATGAGTTGCGGCGAAACGACTTTTCTTGATACAGAATCCCGCAGCTTGAATTCATGCCCTCTCAATGGCTCCCACGAGGTTTGGCAAAGGGATATCAAGCGATACCGGTTGCCAAACCGCGGATTACCATACACTCTATAATTGAGAATCTGCCGGAGTTGGAGTCCGGCGATGCACGGATCGGTGTGCGTCTGGCTGAAATCCCGGCTAAACTCGCTTTGATTCACGGCAAGACCATCGACCCGGACGATCTACCGCCGGTCTCTCCATGTTTTGGTCGGTGGGGGAGAAGTTATGTCCGGGGGAGAAGAGCCGGCTGGTCGGACTGGTGCGCAGGCGGGCCACTTATTTTGACGATTCCGGATATGCCCAAAACTGGATTTACACAATTCGCTTGATGGTATCAGCTTATAAAGAGGGCCGGATTTTCCTTGACTTTTTTGTCGAAAATCCTCTTAATAACAACGGCCACATTTATATCACGTGTGCTTGGCAGCCAGTTTGATCGGTTTGCTCGATAGCTATTTGATAGACTCTCTTCGACGTGGCCGAACCGATCGCCGACATCTTGCGGATCAGCAGTATCTTAGGTAATGTCAATCATCCTCGGGGCAGTTGAATCCGAGGCGGGTGACTTTCAAGGAGGTGCTTAGCCGACCGACTGCGGGTGGTTAGTGGTGTAGTTATCCTTGTTACGCAGAAGCCGGGAGTATACTGTTGCCTGTGCGCCTGTAACGGGGATCTTCCGTTGTTCTCGGCAGATTAAACAGCCAATTTAAAAAAAGTATTTCATGGACGGAAATACGAGAGAGAGATGACTGGGTACCATTCCGGTTAAGCCGGGATGCATGTCTTGCTCGTTGATTTCCGGGGGTTTTCTTCCCAGGTAATGCCGATCGGCATGATGCCGATTTGTCTTCGAGCGGTCCAGTCGTCGCTATCAATTTTGATGTTGGCAGTGCATTCGTTCGCGAGTGGTAAGCGCAGAACGCTTACAGTTTTGCG
>JAJRUJ010000017.1 GCA_024277855.1 Candidatus Zixiibacteriota bacterium | reverse complement strand
GGAAACCCCGACAGACCGGCGGTGGAAATCAACGTTTAATCAACCAAAAAACTTGCGATAGGTGTTTTCGTCGAAACCGACAATCAATGTCTTGCCCCGCCGCAGGGTTGGTGCGCGAAGGTTGCCGGTTGGGCCTAATAAATGTTTGGCCAGCGTCGCGGTATCGGGTTTGTCCTTTTTCAAATTGAAATGGACAAGTTTTTTCCCCCGGGCCGCATACACCTCGTTAACCTGTGTAACCAGCTTGAGCATATCGGCCCGGGTCAATTTCTGTCGGCGGGCATTGACTTCCTCAGTCGTCCGCACGTCGTGTTGCGCAAGAAACTCCTGCGATTTGCCGCAGGTCGTTCACCCCGGCCGCATATAGCCCCAATCGATTTTCTTCGCCACCTTGCCTCCTTGAAAGTTGCCGGACGGTCTTTAGTTTAGTACTACGATCATTTCTCTCGGTGTTGCAAGTATTCAACGTAAAATTTATGTTCCCAACCGAAAATTGACGAAATTTGGCCGACTGCCCTTTACAAGATGTGAACGATATCACATACTCGACCTATGGAAAAACTGATGATTTATTGCCGGATGTTGATCGGCCTGTTTACGGTGGCCGTGTTGCTGTTTTGTTGTTTGCCTGCCGCGGTCTACGGTCAGGCCGGGATGAACGACCAATCGCGCCGGGATAACGGATTCGACACTCTCGGCGCGACCGCAGTGATCGAGTCGACAACCGTCGCCGCCAAAACCACCCCGGTTGAACCGGCCGAGACAGAAATCAAGGCCCCGCCCGGATTTTTCGATTTTCTCTTTACCGGGAAATACCTGTGGTTCGGCATCCTGATGGTCGTCGGTCTGGTTCTTCTGTTGCTCCGCAAGATCAACCTCTGGGTTCGGATCACGATGCTGGTCGTCGCGTTTGTGCTTTTTGGGTTGGATTATTTCTTCCCGCTCCATCCCAGTCCGATGTGCGGATTCACCAAGTTGATCATGTTTAAATTTACCTGGGGCCAGTTTTTCCCGGCATTTCTCGCGCTGATTGCGGCGATGTTAATCCCCAGTCTGATCGGCCGAAAACTTTTCTGTGGCTGGGTCTGTCCCTTGGGCGCTCTACAGGAATTGATCAACAAGATCCCGTTCCGGCCGAAAATCAAACAATTTAATTTCACCGCCTTTAACTCGCTTCGCCTGGGTCTGTTGGCGATGTTTTTCCTGACGTTTTTTGCAGTCAAAGACCATATCGCCTACCTGGGCGAGAGCGCCGGTGCGGACATGAGCGACCGGCTCTGGACGGCGTTCTCGGCCTTCAGCATTTATGATTCGGTGAATTTCTTCGAGTTGCTCCACTGGAACATTGACACCCTGTTTGTCGTGATGATGGCGATTCTCGTCGTGGCCAGTCTGATTCTGTATCGGCCGTTCTGTTATTCGATCTGCCCGATCGGCGCGGTCACCTGGCTGTTGGAAAAAGTCGCCCCCGGTCGCGTGCGGGTCGATTTGAACACCTGCGATGATTGCGGAATCTGTGTCGAGGCCAGCCCCTGTCCGACAATCGCCAAACTCAAAGACCCCGCAACCAAAGCCGCGCCGGACTGTACGTCCTGTGGCGAATGTATTGATAGCTGCCCGACCGGTTCGATTACGTTCGGGTTTCATAAATAACCGGACGCGCATGGCGAAACATCGCCCCGCCTCAAAATAAAAAAGGCCCCGCCGGGGCCTTTTTGCATTCCAAAGAGAAAGATAACTCAGCGGTCGATTTCGCCGAGCACAATATCGAGCGAAGCGATTGTGGCGACAACGTCGGCAATCAACATCCGTGGATTTTCGGGTGCTTTGACGATGGCATCCAGCGCCGAAATCGCACAGAAAGAGGGCGAGCGTGCCTTGATTCGCGCGGCAATATCCTTGCCCGTCCCCTTGATATAAAACCCGAGTTCACCTTTCGGGGCTTCGGTGCGCGCATAATAGTCGCCCGCGGCCTTGGCCTTTTTCGGTACTGCCTCGTGTACGTCTCCGTCGGTCGGCAGACCGGCGATTGCCTGCCGGACCAGACTGGCCGACTGGCGGATTTCCTGTAAGCGGACCCAGTAACGGTCCCAACATGAACCGAGCGGCCCGTGCAGACCCGTGCCCCGGGCGACCTCCCAGTCGAAACGATCATAGATCGAATAGGGATCGTCACGCCGCAGGTCCCAATCGACACCCGAGCCGCGCAGGTTTGGCCCGGTCCAGCCATATTGTATGGCCAGTTCCGGGGTGACAATCCCGCTTTTGGCCGTGCGCTCAATAAAAATCACGTTGTCGGTCAGCAGTTTATCATAGTCATCGATTTTCGGGACGAGGTAATCGAGCATTTCAATACACTTGGCCGTCCAGCCCTCGGGCAGGTCGCGGGCCACACCGCCGACCCACATATAATTGTAGAGCAACCGCGCACCCGAGGCCCATTCGAGCAGGTCGAGGATTTTTTCCCGATCGCGGAACGCCCAGAGAAACGGGGTAAAGGCCCCCAGATCCAACCCGAATGTCCCGAAAGCAACCAGGTGGCTGGCGATTCGATTGAGTTCGCCGACAATCACGCGGATATACTCGACTTTTTCGGGGACTTCAATCCCCGCCAACCGCTCGATGCCCAGCACCAGCGACCAGTTCTGGTTCATCGCCGCCAGGTAGTCG
>JAJRUJ010000016.1 GCA_024277855.1 Candidatus Zixiibacteriota bacterium | reverse complement strand
TGAACGACCTGCGGCAAATCGCAGGAGTTTCTTGCGCAACGCGACGTGCGGACGACTGAGGAAGTCAATGCCCGCCGAGAGAAATTGACCCGAGCCGATATGCTCAAGCTGGTTACAGAGGTCAACGAGGTGTATGCGGCCCGGGGGAAAAAGCTCGTCCATTTCAATTTGAAAAAGGACAAACCCGATACGGCGACGCTGGCCAAACATTTATTAGGCCCGACCGGCAACCTTCGCGCGCCGACCCTGCGGCGGGGTAAAACATTGATTGTCGGTTTCGACGAAGACACCTATCGCAAGTTTTTGGGTTGATTAAACGTTAATTTCCACCGCCGGTCTGTCGGGGCTTCCGGCCAGGGAGTACAAATGAGTCCATCCGATGAAAAGACAGGGCGGCCGGCCGGCCGGCTGCCCGAGGCCGAGCCGGTCCGGTTGGCCGAACTGGTCGACTACGCCGAGGGTTCGGTGGTCAGCCGCACGATCCAGAAAACCAAAACCGGCACGATGACGTTATTTGCTTTCGATGAGGGACAGGAACTTTCCGAACATTCGGCGCCGTTCGACGCCCATGTGCAGGTGCTCGACGGTGAAGTCGAACTGGTCATTGGCGGAAAATCCGTCCCGGCGGTCACCGGCGAAACAGTGTTGATGCCGGCGGACATTCCCCATGCGGTGATCGCGGTCAAGAGATTCAAGATGTTGTTGACGATGATCCGCGAGTGATAAGTTATTCTGGGGAAAGAATTCATGAGCGGGCAATCACCAAAAAAAGGTCCGCTGTCTGCCGAACAGGCGGCGTACTACGCTTCCGGTGAAGAAGCTGATCGGCTGACCGTCGGTGTCGGACCGCTGGAATTCGCCCGGACACAGGAAATCGTCCTCCGTTATCTCCCCCCGACCCCGGCGGTGATCCTGGATATCGGCGGCGGCGGCGGGGTTTATTCGCGGTGGTTGACCGGCCTGGGGTATGACGTGCACTTGATCGACGCCTCGCCGGTCCTTATCGACCGGGCGCGTCGGCTGGCTGAGAAAGACCCCACCCGGTCACCGGGTAACATGACAGTTGGCGACGCCCGGCAACTCGATTTCCCGGATAACTTTGCCGACGGTGTCCTCCTGCTCGGGCCGCTTTATCATTTGACCGAACGTGCCGACCGGATCATGGCCCTGCAAGAGGCGCAACGCGTGCTCAAGTCGGGGAGCGTGATTATCGCCGCTGTGATCTCCCGGTTTGCCTCGTTGCTCGACGGCCTGTCGCGGCGAATTGACGATCCGTTATTCGACCGGATCGTAGAACAGGACTTGCACAACGGCCAGCACCGCAATCCAACCGGCAAACCGGAGTATTTCACTACTGCGTTTTTCCATCATCCCGACGAGCTGCCGTTGGAGATGGCCGACGCGGGTTTTTTCTGTGAACGAGTCTTGCCGGTGGAAGGGCCGGGCTGGTTGGTTCAGGATTTTCCGGAGCGTTGGCGCGATCCTCAAATGCGGGAACGGTTACTCAATGCCGTACGCTGGACCGAGCCTGAGCCGTCACTGCTCGGACTCAGCGCCCATTTGCTGGGGATCGGCTATAGGCGATAAATACTTTGCTCCGCTCCTGTCCATCTACCGACAATCCTTGACCTGCCCGGATCAATTGGTTTTCTATGAGGCGGCGGGCTGGGGGGAAAATCGACCAGAATCCGACAGGTGGAGGCAGGCGTGGATTACCGGCGACCGGGCAAACGGGAATATTATTTGGGCATTGCGCAGGAAGTTTCCCGCCGGGGGACCTGTATCCGCCGGAATTTCGGCGCGGTCATTGTCAACAACGACAATATTATTTCCACCGGCTACACCGGCGCGCCCCGCGGCACCAAAAACTGCATCGACATCGGTCATTGCTATCGCCAGGAGCAGGGAGTGCCGAAAGGACAACGTTATGAACTCTGCCGCTCGGTACATGCCGAAATGAACGCGATTATCCACGCCTCGCGGCTGGAGACTATCGGCGCCTCAATGTACCTGGTCGGATTTTCCGTCAAGGACGGTAAATTTGTCGAAAATGCCGAACCGTGCAAGCTGTGCAAACGGATGATTATTAACGCCGGGATCATCGACGTGTTTGTCCAGCGGGGTAACGGGAATATCGCACGGTTGATCATTGCCGACTGGGTGGCCAACGAGGAAGAGGTCTTTTTCGGCAGCAGTGAATATTGATTGTGAACCGGCAGGTCGATGAATCGATCAACGAAGACACCTGCGCTTTATCCGATTGCTTTTCTGATCTTTGTTCCGATAATCGCCCATCTGCTATACTCGTGGATGGGGTTTAACCCCACCGACGACGGGTTCACCCTGGCTTACAGCCGCCGGCTGGCCGAGGGGCAACTCCCCCACCTGGATTTTATCATCGTCCGGCCCTTTCTCTCGCCGCTTTTGCATGTACCGTTGGTCCTCTGGGGTGGAGGGCATGCGTTGTGGATTTCGCGTTATGTTGTCTGGCTGCAATTTGCCGGCATCTCGCTTTTGTGGGTGGCGATCATCAACCGTCTTCTGCGACAACCGTTTACCCGCACCGAGAAAACACTGTTTGCCTTGATCATCTTTGTTGTTTCGAGCCATAATTTTCCGATTATCGCCTGGCATACAATCGACGGTCTGCTGTTCGCCTCGGCCGGACTATGGTTCTGTATCCGACCGGAGAACAAAGGCAAGCTGGCCGGGTATTTTCTACTCGGCGTTGCCTGTACCTGCAAACAGAATTTCGGTCTGTTCATCCCTCTTACGTTGGTTATTCTTGGCGACTGGCGGAAAGTCCATTATTGGTTGATTGCCCTGTTGCCCGGGGTTGCTTATGTCGTCATTCTGGCCGGGATCGGCGCTTTGCCCGCGGCAATCGTACAACTCGGTTCGCAAACCGACCTGCTCTCGACCGGTCTGATCAAATATCTCCGGCGCTGGACGCCGCTGGGGATGTTGATCGGCTGGTATTCGCTGCACCTGCTGCGCGACGCCCCGGTAGCAAGATTCCCGGTCAAAGACGCCGAATACCAACGGCGGCTTGGTCTGTCCGGTCTCTATTGGTTTCCGATTGCCGGGGTGGCGATCAGTCTGGTGCTCGGTTATCTGTTCAAATCGTCGTTTATCCTATATGGCCTTCTGGCCGGTCTGGCTGTTTATGCCGTTCGACGCAGGGCTCAACCGGCCCCCGGCGCCATGCGCGCGATCAACCTGGTGCTGGCAGCGGCATGGGCGGTCTCGATTTCACTGGGGTACAATACGCCGGTGCTGCTGGCCGGACAGATTCTTGTGTTGCTGCTTGCCGCCCACCGGCTGTTTCCGGACCTGCCCCGGCCGGCCTTTGTCAAAGGCGGCGGTCTGATTGCGGTCACCATTGTGCTGGTGCTCTGTCAGGGATACGGTCGTTGCGCCCATATTTACCGCGAGCAGCCCGCCTGGAATTTATCGTACTCGCTGGCCGATGTCTTTCCCGGTGCAGAAAAAATCCGAACCAACTCAAATACCTACGCCTCGCTGGCCGATTTACAGACGATGGTACAAAACGCCCGCGATGCCGGGCGGGGATATGCGATCCTCCCCGGGATTGCCGGGTACTGGGCTTTTGCCCCCGAATTGAACCCGCTGCCGGTCGACTGGGTATTCGCTGAAGAGTTGAATGACCCTCGTCTGGTGCGCTGGGTGATCGAAACACTCGATACGCAGCGCGAGACCAACGATGTAATTGTTCAGAAATTGGTGCAGAAACGACTCGCCGAACGGTTGCAACCGGTTGCTGACGATGAATTTCATGAAGTTATCCGTTACGTGCGGGGAAACTATACCAAAATCGCTGAAACACAGTTCCATGAAGTATACCGATAGCTGATTCCGGGAAGAGTTTTCTGCAAAATTGCCTATTCGATTCTTCTTGACACTTACGTCTAATCCTGCGACTTAGAAAACACCCGGGGGAAATTTCGGCTTCGATCACACAGCGGGTATAAACTCGGGAATGTCTGGTAACCCCAAACTGGGAGGTTTGGCATGTCGGATTCTGGCGGCACGTTATTAATTCTCTTGTACCTGGCGTTCATGATCTTCATCCTGGCGGCGTTCTGGAAAGTGTTCGTGAAGGCCGGGCAGCCGGGCTGGGCCTGTCTCATCCCGATTTACAATGCCTATATCATGCTGAAAATCGCCGGACGACCGGGTTGGTGGCTGATTCTTTACCTGGTTCCGCTCGTCAACATTGTTATTGCGATTCTGGTTTCCGTGGATATCGCCCGAAAATTCGGCCGGGGGGTTGGTTTTGGGATCGGATTGATTCTTCTCGGGTTTATCTTTTACCCGATACTCGGGTTCGGTTCGGCAACCTATAACGCCGCGGCCTGACGACGCCCGGTTGGGTCGCCGATTTGAAGCTGCTTGAATCTTCGGGTTAAATCGAATACAACCCGCGGACCTGGCCCTGGTCGGACCGCGAAGCGGCGGCGTGACGTCAAATCACGATAAATCACCGGCAAACATTGCCTAATCCCGCTGGAAAACGGGGCGGTCGTCGCGTATCTTATCCAGATGGGGAGACCGGGCTCGAACAGGCGTGTTTCCGGGTTCGAATTCGGAAAACACCCGAGAATATTACTCGCGCGCACCGATCGGATCGGCGATCTGGTGTTGTCCTTGCCGACAGTGCGGGCAATCCGGTCGGTCATCCCCAAAGCGAAACTCGATTTTCTGGTGCGGCCGGAAACAGCGCCGATTATCGAATTGCAGCCGGAAATCGATAACATTGTCCTTTACCGGAGTGAGTCCGACCGCGAATTTGTCGAGTTACTCAAGCGGAAGACATACGATGTCGTCATTTGCCTGTTTCCCCGTCCGGAGTTGGCCGGGGCCTTTGCCCGCGCGAAAATTCCGGCACGAATCGGCACTGCGCGGCGGTGGTACTCATATCGGTTCACTCATCGCGTCAATATCAGCCGCAAAAAATCAGGACGACACGAAAAAGACCTGAATCTCGACTTGCTCAAAGCGCTGGATATCGCTCCCGATTATTCGCTGGTTCCGGAGTTAACCATGCCAACGACCGCTGTCCCCGAAATTGCCGCGAAATTATTCGATTCGCTCGGCAGGCACCCGCTGGCGGTAGTCCATCCGGGCGACGGCGGCTCGGCGATCAACTGGCCGGTCGAGCGATATGCCGAACTGGCGGGCCGGCTGGCCGGCGACGGGGTCAAAGTGGTTGTCACCGGCTCGGGCGCCGAATGTGAAGTTCAACTCCCGCATTTTGCGGGAATTATCCCAGTAGACCACGTCCTCTCCGGCAAAACCGATCTGAACAGTTTGATGTATATTCTTAACCGTGCAGAGGTCTTTGTCGGCGGTTCGACCGGGCCGCTGCACCTGGCGGCCGCGCTGAAAACACCGGTAGTCGGGCTTTATGGTCCGATCCGCACAACCACGCCCGACCGCTGGGGGCCGTGCGGCGAGGGGCATACGGTTCTGACGCCCGATGTGCCGCTTTGTGATTGCAAAGTTTCCCATTGCCAAAAGGGCAACTGTATGAAACGGATTACGGTCGATGAGGTTGTCGCTGCCGCGCAACAGATTATCGCCCGCCGCGGAACCGACAACCTGCCAAATGAAAACGCCCCGATGGCCGATCTAAGAGAAAAGGGGGAAGAATGTCGATAAAACCTCCCTCGAAGGTCGAACCGGATATGAACCTGGCTGAATTCGTCATACGGATCGAGGCGCTTAACTCTAACGTGGATATTCCGTTACTGCGGCGGGCCTATGAATTTACCGAGGCCGCCCATCGCGGACAGAAACGGGCATCGGGCGAACCGTATATCAACCATTGTATTGAGGCGGCCCTGATTCTTGCCGAGCAGCACCTCGATACCGCCACGCTGGCCGCCGGGCTGATTCACGACGTGGTCGAGGACACCCGCTTTTCGATTGAGGCGATTGCCAGTGAGTTTGGTGAGGAGATCGCCCTGTTGGTCGACGGTGTGACAAAATTCGAAGATGTCGAGTTTCGCAATTATGCCGAGGAACAGGTGGGGTACTTCCGCAAGATGCTCTTGTCGATGGCCACCGATATTCGGGTAATCATCATCAAGCTGGCCGACCGGCTGCATAACATGCGGACACTGGAATATCTGCGGCCGGAAAAACAACGACGAATCGCTCTGGAAACCCGTGAGGTCTACGCGCCGCTGGCCCACCGCTTCGGCATGGCACGAATCAAATGGGAACTCGAAGACCTGGCGCTGAAATACCTCGATCCGGCGGCCTATAACGATCTGGATAAAAAAGTGTCCTTACGGCGTGAGGAACGCGAGGCCTATATCAAGGAAGTCTCCATCCCGCTTTCGGAGGCGCTGACCCGGGAGGGTATCCGGGTCGAGATTACCGGCCGGGCCAAACATTTCGATTCGATTTACCGCAAGATGGCAAAGCGGCAAAAGCCCTTCGAGGAAATCTTCGACCTGCTGGCCATCCGGGTGATCACCGAAACCGACCGCGATTGTTACCATGTCCTGGGGCTGGTCCATTCACTGTGGACGCCGGTGATCGACCGTTTTCATGATTATATCGCCACGCCGAAAACCAATATGTACCAGTCGCTGCATACGACGGTGATCGGTCCGCGTGGCCGGACGGTCGAAATCCAAATCCGCACCCACGCGATGCACCGCACGGCTGAGTATGGGATTGCCTCTCATTGGCTGTACAAAGAAGGCCGGCAGGACGCCGATGAGGCCGACCGACGGATCGCCTGGCTGCGGGAAGTCCTCGAATGGCAAAAGGACACGACCAACCCGTCGGAGTTTATGGAGCTGCTGAAAACCGATCTGTTCCGCGAGGAAATTTATGTCTTCACCCCACAGGGTGAACTCAAACCGCTGCCGCGCGGAGCGACCCCGGTGGACTTTGCCTTCGCCGTGCATACCGAGGTCGGCCTTAAATGTAACGGCGCAAAGGTCAATGGACGCATCGTGCCGCTTAATGCGACATTACATAATGGGGATGAAGTCAAAATTATCACGTCGCCAAACCGTAAACCGTCGCGTGACTGGCTGAATTTTATCAAGACGACCAAGGCCCGCTCGAAAATCAGAGGTTACCTCAAAAAGGTCCGCTTCGAAGAATCGGCCAAACTGGGGCGGGAGATGTTGAGTCGCGAGCTGAAAAAGCATCGGGCAAAGATGCCTAATGATAACGCGCTCGATGACGTCGCGATGGCCCTTTCTTTTACCGATAATGAGACGATGTTGGCGCAAATCGGCGAGGGAACATATTCGCTGCCCCATGTGATCAACAGGATCCTGCCCGAAACTGCCCTCAAAAAACCAAAATCCCGAATCGGCAGTTTTATCGAAAAAGCGCGCGGCACCAGCGGTATCCGCATCCAGAATATGGGGCAGATGATGTTTCGTTTCGCCGGCTGTTGTCAACCGGTACCGGGTGAGTCGGTGATCGGGTATATCACGCGTGGTCGAGGAATCACGGTCCATCGGGCGGATTGTCCCAATGCACTGGCGCTGGCTGAAGAGCCCGAGCGACGAATCGATGTTGAGTGGGATGTCGAACCGGGGCGGGCCTTCTTGGTGCAGTTATCGCTGGTCGTGGAGGGGCGAAAAAATATCCTTAATGACATTACCAATGCGATCACCGACCTGGAAACCGAAATCCGGTTGGCGGAAGTCGAGACAAACGCTCAAGCGGGAACCGGACGATTTGTAATCGAAATTACCAATATCAAACATCTAAAACGAGTGATCCGGAAGATCAAGAGTGTCAAGGGCGTCATCTCTGTCGAACGGACCCGCGGCCTGGACGCCGATTTGCTGGCCGATAGCGGCGGGATGCCGGAATAAAAGGTGGTTTGCCGGGTGTACATTTGATGATAGACGGCGTGCAGATCACGGTGGGCGGGCAATCGGGGCGGCAAGGAAAACGCCGGATTATCCAGGGAGACCGGGAGGTGGGCAATCGTATGGGCGGGGTAGCACATAACGGCCGCCGGGCGTTGGGCCTGGTTGTCTTATTGTTGGTTTTGCTGATCGCCGCCCCGGCCTCGGCGCAATATTACTTTGGCAAAAACAAGGTCCAGTATACCGAGTTCGATTGGCGCGTTCTCAAAACCGAGCATTTCGAAATCTATTTCTACGAAGCCGAACGTGAACTGGCCGAGATTGCCGCGCGTTCGGTCGAGGGGTCGTTTCGTGTCCTGGCCGACCGGTTCAACTACCAAATCCGGCAACCGATTCCACTGATCATTTATTCATCGCCCAACTATTTTTCGCAAACCAACGTGGTCCCCAACCTGCTCCCCGAAGGGGTGGCGGGCTTTACCGAATTTTTCAAGGGGCGGGTCGTCGTGCCGTTTAACGGCTCATATGCCGATTTTAATCGGGTCCTGCGCCACGAATTGGTGCATGTTTATCTGTCCTCAAAAATCTCATCGATTATGCGCGGTCATCGGAAATTCACCACCGCCCGGGTACCGCTCTGGCTGGAAGAGGGATTGGCCGAATATTTTTCCCGCAAATGGGATTCCGAAGCCGACATGATCCTCTCGGATATGATTATCACCAATCGGTTTTTCAACCTGCAGTCGATCTACGCAATCAGCGGATCTTTTTTGATGTACAAAGAGGGTGAATCGTTCTGCCATTTTCTGGCCGAAAATTACGGCCCGGAAACGCTGTTGCGCCTGATCGAAAACTGGTGGCGGGGACGGAATTTCGAGGACATTCTCGAAATTACCGTGGGCAAATCGCTGGAGCAAATCGACCGTGAATGGGAATACTGGCTCAAAAAGAAATATTATCCCGCCTTTGCCGAAACCGACCTGCCCTCGCATGAGGCCCAGCCGCTGACGATGTCCGGTTTTTCTTTTTCACCGAGTCCGGTCCGCGCAACCATCGATGGCGTTACGGAAAACTGGGTGGTCTATCAGGCCAACAAACTGGGGTATGCCGGGATTTATATGGTCCCCCAGGAAGGTGGTGAAAAACGCGAGGTCCGCACATTGTTGAAAGGTGAGCGCTCTCCTCGCTTCGAGTCGCTCCATCTTTTGCGGTCGACGCTGGATGTTTCGACTAACGGCCGGATCGCCTTTGTCTCAAAAAATAAAGAACGGGATCGCCTCTACATTTTGGGAATCACCGATCGTAAGATCGAGGCCGAGTTTAACTTTCCCGAATTGGTTACGGTGGCCTCACCTTCCTGGTCATCCGACGGCCGGCGGGTGGTTTTCTCCGCCGCGGGCAAGGACGGGAAGACTGACCTGTATACCCTGGAGGTAAACGCCGGCGGTCCGCCGGTCCGTCTGACTGACGATTTTTTCCATGACCTCGACCCGGTATTCACTCCGGATGGCGAGGCAATTGTTTTTTCCTCCGATCGGGGGCGCTGGGGGCCTTCCGGTTTCCAGAATCTGTTCCGGATGAATCTGGCCGACGGAATGATCGAGCCGATCACCTGCGGTAAATTCAACGACCGTCAACCGTCTTATTCGCCGGACGGCCGGATATTGTTGTTTTCCTCCGACCGCACCGGCCGGCCCAATGTCCATGCGTTGTTTCCCAACGGGGTAATCGAGCAGTGGACCAGTTATTCGACCGGGGTGCTCAATCCACGTTTTTCGCCGGACGGTGAGCAGGTGGTGGTCACGGGGTACGAACAACTCAATTACCGGCTCTTCTTGTTCGATGTACCGGACACCGCAATTATGACCGAGCGGCCGAAGTCGTGTGACCCGACCCTGGCCTGGTTGCCGCCCCGAATCGAGATTTCGGATATTCAGGGAGCGGCCAAATATACCAAAAAGTTCTCCTTCGATATTGCGCAATCGGCGGTTTCTTACGATGCAGTCTATGGCGCACTCGGCGGATTCCAAACGGCCTTGACCGACGTGCTGGGAAATAAACAGTATTTCTTTCTGCTGTCGAACAACACCGACTCCAAAGAAAATTTTCTCTCGAGTTTTAATGTTTCGATGACCTATGTCGACCGCACTCACCGGATCAACTATGGGTATGGGCTGTTCCATCTGTATAACGATTTCGACGACCGCGTCGAGGGGATTTATACCGAGCGGCAGTATGGCGGGGTGTTTTATCTGGCCTATCCGCTTTCCAAGTTCCGGCGTTTTGAGAGTTCACTGGTGATCCGGCAATCCGACCGCGACTATTTTTTGCAGACAAAACATCGTGAGGCGTTACTGGGCACCAATTTTATTTCATTCGTTCACGACAATTCAATCTGGGACGTCGTCGGGCCGATCGACGGGTATCGCGTGCGTCTGACTGCCGGACTGACTCACGATATTTCAAATTTTAAGAATTTTAATCGACTGGCGGCGATCGATGTCCGCAAATATTTCCGCCTGGGCCGCTATTCGGCGCTGGCGCTCTGGGGCCTCTACCAAACCTCGCGGGGTGAGGACCCGCAACGCCGTTATCTCGGCGGTTCATGGTCGCTGCGCGGCTATTCCCGGCGCACTTTCTATGGCCGGAATGTCCTGCTCTTTTCCAACGAACTTCGGTTTCCACTGATTGATAATCTTTTTATCAGCACCCCGGCTGCCCGGCTGGGCTTCCAGGCAATCCGTGGCGCAATCTTTTTTGATGCGGGCAATGCCTGGGATGATGAGTTCGACCGACTCCATGGGGCGCTCGGTGTCGGCGCGCGGGTTTCGCTGGGGTATATCCTCGTTTTACGATTCGACTTCTCCCGCCGGACCGACTTTAAAAAAATCGAGAAAAACACCAAATTCGACTTTTTCTTCGGCTGGAATTTTTAGATGAACTCCCGGCTTTCCTCACAAAAAACCCCGGGCCGCCGACCAACGCAGGCATGGTGGATCGGCGTCTTTTTATTTGTGATTGTGTGTGCGGCGGTGTTGCTGAACGGTTGCGCCCTGGTACGCACGAAAGTCGAATTGACCGATACACCGGACGCGCCGGTCTGGCTGCAGGCTCGCGCGAATGCGGCGAATACGGCCTTCATCCCCGGTCCGGAGCAAGTCCCTGATATGTTGCTCTGGGAGACCAAGACCGGGGGCGAGGTCCGCAACGAGTTGACAGCCGACCGCGGTATAATTGTCGCGCCGTCTCGCGACGGCCGGTTGTATTTTTTGAACGCCCTGACCGGCGCCCGGGAACATCGCCAGGATTTCAAAGGCCCGCCGACCTCATCTATTTTTATCGGCGATTCGCTGGTTTTCGCTGTCGACGGCAACAAACCGCAATATTACCTCTGGGACATCAGGCGGCAGACACGGCTGGCCGGCGGCCGAATACCACGGACCTTTGTCCCGCCGTTGCGCCTGGAAGATGACTGGTTGTTTTTGACGCATCGCGGGAAAGTACTCCGGGTTGACGATAGCGACTCGACGATCTGGAGCCATTCATTTGAGGAACCGTTGCTGAGTAAACCAGCGGTGGTCGATGGCCGGTTGTTTATCGTCACCGGCGGTAAGCGGGTGGCCTGTTTGAACGCCGACAACGGCGAAGTCATCTGGCAGCATTTTTCCGCGGGCGGGCATGCGGCGTCTCCGGCAGTGGACGAGATGGTGTATTTTGGCTCCCTCGACTCGAACTTTTATGCGCTGGCGGTCGGTACCGGCGAAATGCTCTGGTTTTTTCATACTGAAGGACAGATTTTTACTTCACCCGCAGTCGATGACCGATTTGTTTATTTTGGCTCGAACGATAGTTTTTTCTATGCCCTGGACAAATCGTCCGGTCACCTGGTCTGGCGAATCGAGGCCGGACTGGTGCATGATTCGTCACCGGTGGTTTGGGGTTCGACAGTGATCTTCGGTACGTCCGACGGGCGGTTGCTCGTGTTGGATAAGAATGACGGCCGGGTGCTGAGTCAATTTACCACCCGGGGAAGCATCTACTCACCGCCCATTGTCTACGACAACCGGGTCTATATCACCGATGCCCAGCGGCGGGTGTACTGCTTTCAAAAAACCAAATAATCCCGGGGCTCCCGATTCTCTTATTTTATTATCCGCAAAAAAATAACCCCGGGCCGTGAAACTCATCGACCCGGGGGGCGCAGCGGTGGGGGGTGTTTCTTATCGTTGCATTCTCGCTCAATGACTCGTCCCGGACTCCCCGTCCCCGGCCTGGTCTGGCCGGAGCAGACACCGCTTAGAGATAGGTGTCGATATGCGCCGGAGGGGCACGTTGCGGTTGGGTCGACTGTTGCAAGCCGGCCAATGAATCGCGCAGTGCGGTCAAATCAGGATGTTCAGACAAAAAATCATTGATTAAATCCTCCGAATCGACCCCGGCAGTGTCGGGGCGGGCGATTCGGTCGAACGCCTCAACCGAACCGGGAAATTCCGAGAACTGCAGCCAGCCTTTTTCGTCCGTGTCGTGCGATTGCACAAACTCGACGAAGAACTCCTTGACCATCGCGGAAAGTTCGTCGTCATCGGCGGCCGGGGCGTTGATCAGGCGATTATACAATTTGGCCGCGTGCCCCTCGATCATCTGGCGCACTTCACTATTATCTTCCAGAAAGGCCGCCTTCAGATCGGCGACGGCAACAAACCCGTCGTTATCGCGATCCAGCCGGGCAAACTCGTCGGCGTCGCCGAAGAATTCCTCTTTGCTGAGCAAATTGTCGCCGTCACGATCATGCCGACTGACTTGTTCGGCAAAAAATCGATCGAATAACGCATCGACAGAATCCGGCATGCCGACTTGTTGCGCCGACTGCGTTTCATCTTCCGGCGGGGTCTCGGGTACAGACGGGGTGTGGAATAAATCGAGTTGCTTCGGTTCATCGACAGAGTCGTCGGACGTCGGCGTACCACCGTCCCGGGAGAGCGGCCGAAAACTATATATTTGCGCTACACCGTAAACTGCCATGCATACCACCCACTGCTGGTTGTCCGGACTTTTTTTAAGCAAGTTGCATTCCTCGTCAGTCGAATTTTCTAAGGCCGTCGCATCCAAAGGCCGGACAACTGCTTACTATTATCCGCTGGTCGAGGCGGTCCCCGGCGGCGGCGGCCCAGTGAGGGAGAGACAACATCGATTATGGGGAGTTTCCCATACTGCCGGGAAGGAGGCCCGGGGCAGGCGCGGGAACGGCCCGACGCGGCGGTCATCGGCAAAATGTAAGTTGTGCAACCTCGGGAATTCTAACATAATCCTAACGGTTGCGATTCCGTGAAATGGTTTATACTCACGTAAGGGGTATAACGAGGTGGCGATGACTAAAGCGAATATTGTCGCGGTAGACGACGAAGAGGATATTCTCGAACTGGTCGAGTATAACCTTTCGCGGGACGGGTATGCCGTTAAATGTGTCACGACTGGGGAGCAGGCGCTGGCAGCCGCCCGCGCCGATCACCCGGACCTGATTGTTCTCGATCTGATGCTGCCCGGAATCGACGGGCTGGAAGTCTGTCGGCAACTCAGGCGGGACGAGCGGACGACATCGATCCCGATTTTAATGCTGACCGCCCGTGGTGAAGAAGCCGATATCGTCACCGGCCTCGAACTTGGTGCCGACGATTATTTAACCAAACCGTTCAGTCCTCGTGTCCTGCTTGCCCGCGTCCGTGCTGTGTTACGGCGCGTGGCCAAACAGAACGAAAGTCCGGCAAGCTCTGCGATGATCAAACGCGGCGACCTCGTCATCGACAGCTCTCGACGGGAGGCGCGGGTGCGGGGGAAAGAGGCAGAACTCACCTACACCGAGTTTGGCCTGCTCACTTTCCTGGCGGCCCGGCCGGGCTGGGTTTTCACCCGTAATCAAATCATCGATGCAGTTCATGGCGAAGATTACCCGGTGACCGACCGTTCAGTCGATGTGCAGGTTGTGGGCTTACGCAAAAAACTCGGCCCGTGCGGGGAATACATCGAAACCGTGCGGGGGGTCGGCTATCGATTTCGGGACTAATCCATGCGAAAAAGACGACTTCTCTGGCAACTATTTCCAGCATACCTGGCCATCGTCATTGTGTCGCTGGCGGCTATTGTCTGGTATGCGACCGACGCGATGCGCTCATTTTATCATGAGCAGATGGCCAACTCCCTGCACGCGCGTTCCGCCCTCATTGCTAATCAGTTTATCGACCGGCTGCGACAATCCCAATATGCCGCGGTCGATTCACTTTGTAAAGAACTCGGCAAACGGTCGTCAACTCGCATCACCGTCATTTTGCCCTCCGGCAAGGTTGTCGGCGATACAGAGGAAAACCCGGCAGTCATGGACAATCACGCCGACCGGCCGGAGATCAAAGCCGCGCTTGTCGGGGGCAGCGGCCGCTCAGTCCGCTATAGCCATACCCTGGGAATAGACATGATGTATGTGGCGGTGCCGTTGCGACACCGGGGGCGCTTGCTCGGTGTTCTTCGTTGTTCGGTGGGTTTGGCCTCAATCGGTCAGGCGATGTACGCGACGTATTGGCGGATTATCCTCAGCGCATTAATCGTCGCTCTACTGGTGGCGATCGGCAGTTTGCTCATTTCGCGCTGGATCAGCAGGCATCTGGAAGTAATGAAACGCGGCGTACAGGCGTATGCCGACGGGGACTTGAGCCGTCGTTTGGATATTCCCGACTCTGCAGAATTGGCCGGGCTGGCCGAGGCGTTTAATCAAATGGCGCGACAACTGGACTCTCGAATCGGGACGATTACCCGCCAGCGCAATGAACGAGAGGCCATTCTCGCCAGCATGGCCGAGGGTTTGCTGGCGGTCGACTCCGATGAAAAAATCATTAGTATTAACCGGGCGACCGCTCAAATGTTCGACATCACTGTCGAGGAAAGTGAGGGCCGTTTGGTGCAGGAGATATTCCGCAACACCGCCTTGCAGGATTTTGTCACGCATACCTTAGCTTCGAGCATTCCGGTCGAGGAGGAAATTATCCTGCCTAAGCGGGCCAACCGGGTCCTCAAAGTTACCGGAACCGCGTTGCAGGATACCGACGGCGTACGGCTGGGTGCGGTCATGGTTTTCAATGATGTTACCGAAATGCGCCGACTTGAAACACTACGCAAGGATTTTGTAGCCAACGTCTCGCACGAGTTGAAAACCCCGATTACCTCGATCAAGGGTTTTGTGGAGACCCTGCTTGATGGGGCAATTGACCAACCGGAGGATGCCCGCCGTTTCCTGCAAACGGTGGCCCGACATGTCGACCGATTGAATCTGATTATCGAAGACCTGTTGTTTCTTTCACGGCTCGAACAGGATCCGACGGCCGAACATGTCCGGTTACAACCAGGCGAATTGGCCGAGGTTGTCTCCGGCGCGGTTGAGGCCTGCCGGCCGAAAGCCGCGGAAAAAAATATTAATCTGGCCGTCGAATGTCCGCCCGGTCTGCAGGCGATGATCAACGCCCCGTTGCTCGAACAGGCGATGATCAATCTCGTGGATAACGCGATCAAATACAGCGGACCGGGAAACCGCGTTGAATTAACTGTTCGTCAGGGTGACGGCGGACCCGAGATCGCCGTCCGAGATTGGGGAGCGGGGATTTCGCCCAAGCATCTCCCTCGGTTGTTTGAGCGGTTTTATCGGGTCGACCAGGCGCGCAGCCGCGCACTGGGCGGAACCGGCCTGGGCTTGGCCATTGTCAAGCATATTGCCGGCGTACACGGCGGTCGAGTGGAGGTTGTCAGCGCCCCGGGCGAGGGCAGCACATTTACGCTATCCCTCACCCGCGCAAACAGTTCACCGCAAACCAATCTGTCCTAACCAAAAACTAACCTTCCCTTAATACTCTCCCAATGCACGGAGAGTACCAAGTCGGGGTGTTCAGTAAAATGCTGTCGAATGTCCATGATTGGAAAATCCGGGAGGGAGAAGAGCAGACGGTTTACAAAACTCATAACAATGAATCACCGGATGAGACGGGTTTGTGTTGTTGGTCCGGCACGGCATTTTGTTTGGGAGGACTTGATGGAGCGCATGAAGATGAAAACGGGGTCGTTATTGACCGGTTGGTTGTTTCGTTTACTTATCGTTTCGGTTGCAGTGATTTTGACGTCAGAAAGTGTTGCGGCAGAGAGTGACGCGTCGAAGGCCCTGGAAGGGCTGACATTCGGCACATTGGCTTATCTCGATTATTCCAACGGGCAGATGCCCTTGCCGGAGGGCGAGAGCTCCAACTACAACAGGTTCAAAATCACTCGGGGATACATTACGATCAAGAAGGCCATGCTGCCCTGGTTGCGGATGCGCGTGACTATGGACGTCCATCAGGATAAAACCGGCGATTATAAGCTCCGCGAGAAATATTTCTATGCTGAATTACGGCCGGCTGATGTCGGGTTCCTGACCGGCATGAAATCTGAAATCGGGCTTGGTCACATGCCCTGGCTGGATTATGAAGAACATCTGAATCCTTACCGTTCTCAGGGGACGATGGCGGTCGAACGCGCAGGGATATTCAACTCCGCCGATGCCGGCATCAGTTTGCGCGGCGATTTTGGCGGCAAACTTGAAAATGCCGACAAAAAGACAGGCAACCACAGCTACACCGGCCGCTTTGGCAGTTGGCATATTGGTATTTACAACGGCGGCGGTTACCATGCGCGGGAAAACAACGAAAACAAGACCCTGTAGGGGCGGTTAAGTATCCGTCCGCTGCCCGATGTTATTCCCGGTCTGCAGGTCAACGGCCTGGCGATTTACGGCAAGGGAAATATCGCGCCTGACGATTCGACCATAGCCCCGGATTATATCGTCAACCTGGGAATGATCAGTTTCGAAAATCCGCTGGGCGTGGTTACCGCACAATACTTCCGGACCGAGGGCAACGCCAAGGGCAAGTGGGTCGACGACAACGGCGAGTCGCTGGTCACCGAAGGATATTCTCTTTTCGGTGATTTGAATATTCCCGATACCGAAGATCGCCTGGCGGTTTTTGGCCGGCTCGATCATTTCGATGTCGACACCAACGATATGCTGGCCCCCAAAAGCGGGTACACAATGGCCGTCGGCGGTGTGGTTTACAAGCTGTACAAGGGCAATATGCTCCTGCTCGTTTTTGAGTCTACCAGTTTTGAGGACAACGCCGGCGCCAAAGGCAAACTGCCGGTGATCGGTAACAAGCAAGGCGATGAGCAGAAGATACAGGCTGTGTACCAAATCAAGTTTTAAACAGAGTCCAAAATAAGGGCTGATCACCGGGAAAATTCATAAAGGAGCGACTGATGAATCTCCGCAAATACTTTGCCGCATTTCTGGTTCTGGCCGCGTTTGCCGTAACCGGGTGTTCGACGGCGGAAAAACCAAAGTCGATTAACGGCGCAGGAGCATCATTTCCCTACCCGATTTATGCGCGCTGGGGGTTTGAATACGAATCGTTAACCCAGGTGAAAGTAAATTATCAGTCGATTGGTTCAGGCGGCGGGATTGCGCAGATCAAAGCAAAGACCGTGGATTTCGGCGCGTCCGATGCGCCGCTGAAAGCCAACGAACTGGCCAAGGCCGGGCTGGTCCAGTTCCCGATGGTTATCGGCGGAGTCGTGCCGGTGGTAAACATTGCCGGTTTGGCGGCGGGGGCGATGCGTCTGACTCCCGATGTTCTTGCCGGAATTTTCCTGGGCGAAATCACCCGGTGGAATGATTCAGCGATTGTCGAGATCAATCCCGATCTAACCCTGCCGGACCAGGCAATAACCGTGGTGCATCGCGCCGACGGCTCGGGCACAACCTGGATTTTCACCAATTACCTCGACAAAATCTCACCGACCTGGCAGGGTAGCGTCGGGACGGGTAAGGCGGTCGATTGGCCGGTCGGCGTCGGTGGCAAAGGCAATGAGGGAGTCGCGGTCTACGTCCAGCGGGTGAACGGCTCAATCGGGTATGTTGAATACGCCTATGCCCTGCAAAACGACATGACCCATACCCTGCTGCAGAACAAAGCGGGTAAATTTGTCGGACCGACGATGTCTGCTTTCCAGGCCGCGGCGGCCAATGCCGACTGGGCCAATGCTCCGGGTTACTACCTGGTGTTGACCGACCAGCCCGGTGATGAGAGCTGGCCAATCACCGGCGCGTCGTTCATCCTGGTCTATGAAAAACAAACCGATGCCGCGACCGCCAAAGCCGTGCTGGCCTTTTTCGATTGGTGTTACAAACACGGCGCGGAAACCGCCGAACAATTGCATTATGTCCCGCTGCCGGCGAACGTAATCGAGATGGTTGAGCAGACCTGGAAAAACCGGATCAACGCCGACGGCAAGCCGGTTTGGCCGTAGGTCATTTTTAGCAAAAGGAGTTTGGTCCGGGTGAGTACCGCATTGGACAAACTGGTTGCGGTTGTGCGTGGTGGAGGCAAAGTTTCCGAGACGACCCCACCGACCGGCAGGGCCGATGTTGCCTTTCGCTGGTTGACCGCGGCTTGTGCCCTGCTGGTGATTTTGATCATGGCCGGGATGGTGGTCGAGTTATTCTATAATTCGCGGCTCTCACTCAAGGAATTTGGCTTCGGCTTTCTCTGGTCGACTGATTGGAACCCGGTGCTCCAAAAATTCGGGGCCGCCAGCAGTATCTACGGAACCCTCGTGTCCACCATCCTGGCAATGGTCATTGCCATGCCGCTGGGTGTGCTGACTGCGTTATTTTTGGTCGAACTGGCGCCGCCCGGCATCAGCAAAGTCGTCGGGGCCGGGGTCGAGTTGCTCGCCGCCGTACCCAGTATTATTTTTGGGATGTGGGGGTTGTTTGTCTTTGCGCCGTTTATGGCCGATCATGTTCAGCCATTCCTTCAGCAATGGCTGGGCTTCCTGCCGCTGTTCAGGGGTGCGCCGTTAGGGATTGGGATGCTGCCTGCGGGGATCATTCTCGCCTTGATGATCCTCCCGTTTATCACGGCAGTTTCTCGGGACGTTTTCGCTATGGTGCCCTCGGTAGTCAAAGAATCCGGCTACGGGATGGGTTCGACCACCTGGGAGGTAACCCGCAAAGTCACGCTGCGGCACGGCATTCGCGGGATCATCGGCGCCGGATTTTTGGGGCTGGGACGGGCCATCGGCGAGACGATGGCGATCACCTTCGTTATCGGCAATAGCCATCAACTCTCCGCCTCGCTGTTTGAACCGGGCAATTCGATTGCCTCCACACTGGCCAATGAGTTCACCGAAGCATCCGAGCCGATGTATCTCAGCGCGCTAATCGAGTTGGGGCTGGTTTTGTTTTTCATGACCGTCATCGCACAGATGATTGCCCATTTCTGGCTTAACCGGGTCCGCCGGCAGATGGGAGATGGCTTATGATCCCGCGCTCAGCCCGTGGTCGGATGGCGGTTGACCGGACGATCAAGGTCCTCTCCACTTTTTTCTCCCTGTTGGCTTTGGTCGCGCTGGGCTGGATTTTGTTTGCCGTTCTGGCGCGGGGGATGGGGGCAATTAACTTGCAGTTTTTTACCAAACTGCCCACCCCACCGGGAATGGCGGGCGGTGGGTTGGGCAATGCGATCCTGGGGACAGGTATTATTACGGCAATTGCGACGATCCTCGGTGTCCCGATCGGTTTGTTGGGTGGTGTTTACCTGGCCGAATTCGGCGCGGATTCGCGGTTGGCGACGGCAACCCGGTTTACCTCAAATGTCCTGATGGGCACACCATCGATCATCATCGGCGTGTTTGTCTATACCATTTTAGTGCTGCCGCGCGGGCAATTCTCCGGTTATGCCGGAGCGGTTGCGCTGTCGATTATTATGCTGCCGGTGATCGCCCGGACCACCGAAGATATGTTGGCTCTTGTTCCCAACGCCTTGCGTGAATCGGCCCTGGCGCTGGGTGCTCCGCGCTGGAAAGTTACTCTGGGAGTAGTGTTCCGGGCGGCGCGCAACGGTTTGGTGACCGGCGCCCTGTTGGCCGTGGCGCGAGTCAGCGGCGAAACCGCGCCGCTTTTGTTTACAGCGCTGAACAGTCCGTTTTGGCCGGAATCGATCATGCGGCCGATGCCGAATCTGACCGTGACGATTTTCAATTATGCAATGTCGCCGTTCGCTGACTGGAAAGCGATGGCCTGGGGAGCCTCGTTGTTGATTATGGCGGCGGTTTTGGTGCTGGCGGTCGGCTCCCGCATTGTCTTCCGACAGAAATCAACGTAAGTTGGCGTCGGGATGAAAGACGTTACGATGATAGATGAAATTTCCGAAGAGATCGCAACCAAACCCGTGGTCAGCGAACATGCCGGCGACGAGAAAATTGGGGTCAAGATTTCGGTGAAAGACCTGGATTTTTTCTATGGCTCCACCCAGGCGTTATACAACAATACGCTGGATATTTTCGGCAACCGGGTGACGGCGATCATCGGCCCCTCCGGCTGCGGAAAGTCAACGCACATCCGAGTCTACAACCGGATATTTGAACTCTATCGTGGTCAGCGGGTCAGCGGCGCCGTCCTGATGGACGGTCACGATATCCTCTCGCCGGACCAGGATGTGATCGAGTTGCGGCGGAAAATTGGGATGATTTTCCAGAAACCGACGCCGTTTCCGATGACTGTCTTTGAGAATGTCGCCTACGGGCTGCGCCTGCACTACAAAGTATCGAAAAGCGAATTGACCGGCCGGGTCGAGTTGGCCTTGCGCGACGCGGCGTTGTGGGAGGAAGTCAAAGACAAGCAGGGCGAACCCGGCCTGGCCTTGTCCGGAGGGCAGCAACAACGGCTGTGTATTGCCCGGGCAATCGCGGTCGAACCGGAAGTGCTGCTCATGGACGAGCCGACTTCGGCGATCGACCCGCTGGCCACCGCGAAAATCGAAGAGCTGGTTGAACAACTGAAATCAAAGTATACGATTGTCATCGTAACGCATAATATGCAACAGGCGGCGAGGATCTCCGATTATACGGCATTTTTCTATCAGGGGAAAATCATCGAGTTTGGCCGGACCAAGCAAATTTTTACCAAACCCGCAAAAAAACAGACCGAAGATTACATTACCGGTCGTTTTGGATAAGGAGACGGTCGGATGATGACCACTCATCTCGAAATCGAATTGGCCCGACTGAAAAAATTGTTGCTCTACCTGGGCGCTAATGTCGAGGAAAGCCTGTTGCGGGCAATCTCGGCGTTGACCGATCGGGACGAACAACAGGCCGTGGCGGTCATTCAACATGATATTGAAATCGACCGGCTGGAAGTTGAACTCGAAGAAGAATGTCTCAAAACTCTCGCCCTCTATCAACCGGTGGCGCGCGACCTCCGTCTGATCGTGGCAACTTTGAAAATCAACAACGACCTCGAACGGATCGCCGATTTGTCGGCCAATATCGCCGAACGAGTGGTTTTCCTCTGTCGCCGGGAGCCGATCGCCGTCCCGTTCGACGTGGCCGAAATGGCCCGGCATGTCCGGCTGATGGTCAAAAAGTGCCTTGATGCATTCGTCCGGCTGGATTCCGACCTGGCCTATGAAGTCTGCGCCACCGACGACCATGTCGATCAGATCAACCGGGAAATGTACGGTAAGGTCACCCAGGCGATCCAGGAAAATCCCGAGCGACTCGAAACATTAATCAACTATATCTCAATTTCTCGCTATCTTGAACGTGTTGCCGATCACGCGACTAATATCGCCGAGGATGTTCTCGGTTTGCTCGAGGGAGAAATCGTCCGGCACCGGCTGGAGGAATTTGAACCGAAAAAGACTAAACCTATGCCGGATAAGGAATAATTGACAACGCCGTTTTCTTTTCATCGGGTTCGCGCAGGTTTATTTACCCGGAACACGCCGATCATTCTCCTGCCGGGTACGGTGATTTCCCGTCCGACCGGTCCAACGATTGTACTGTGTGTCCGCGGTATTGTGGTCATTTCGTTATTGTTTGCTCCCCATCGCGGCTTGTTGCAACGCCGGCTCAAACAGTGGGCGAATCGGCGGCAGTTGCATATTGATGCCGTCCGGGAAATCCTGGATGCCCCGGCCCGCCAAGTCGTCGGCGACGAGGCACAAATGAGAGTTTGATCTTCACCCATCGCACAATAAATAACCTGATCTCCAGTCGTTTCCCGCCGAAAATACATTATAATGGTATCGATGGGGTACGTTTCCGGGGTGCCCGTCTGTCGATAATTCGACAACCAAACTGATAAATAGTCAGACATCGAGGCGATAATGAACCAGGCACATATCGACAAAATTGCGGCGGAATTGAATCTCCCGACAACTCGAGTGGCGGCAACCGCCGAATTACTCGATGACGGTGCGACGGTGCCGTTTATTTCCCGTTACCGCAAAGAGGCCACCGGCTCGCTGGATGAAGTGGCGATTACCACTATCCGTGACCGGCTGGAACAATTGGCCGAACTCGATGACCGTCGTGAGGCAATTCTCAAATCACTGCATGAACGCGAACTACTCACTGAGGACTTGCAAAAACAAATCAACGCCGCCGAGACCATGGCGGTGCTGGAAGATATCTACTTGCCCTACCGGCCAAAACGCCGCACCCGGGCGACCATCGCGCGCGAGAAAGGGCTGGAACCACTGGCCGAGATGATCCTTGCGCAGGAAACCGATCCGCCCATTAATCCCTGGGCCGAGGCGGAGGCGTTTCTCGACGAAGAAAAAGAGGTGGAAACTGTCGAGGACGCGCTCGCCGGAGCACGCGATATTATTGCCGAGATCGTTAATGAGGACCAGGAAGCGCGGGCGAAAATCCGCGAGTTATTTGCGGCCAAGGCCGATTTCAGTTCGCGGGTGATCAAAATTCGTGAGGAAGAAGCGGCAAAATACAAAGACTATTTTGAGTGGATCGAGCCGGTGACCGCAGTGCCCTCACACCGGATACTGGCGATGTTTCGCGGCGAAAAAGAGGGGTTTCTTCGGCTTAAACTCGCTCCGCCGGAAGACCAGGCAATCAATATTCTCTGCGATCTGTTTGTCGATGGCGATACACCGGCATCCGAACAGGTCACCGAGGCGGTCGAGGACTCCTACAAACGTCTGCTTGGCCCCTCGATGGAGACCGAACTGCGCGGTGAACTGAAATTCCGCGCCGACGAGGAAGCGATCAGGATTTTTGCTGAGAACCTCCGCGAATTGCTCCTGGCCCCGACGCTGGGACATAAAAACGTCCTCGCCCTCGATCCGGGTTTCCGCACGGGGTGCAAACTGGTCTGCCTCGACCGGCAAGGCAAGCTGATCCATCACGAGACAATATTTCCACACACCGGCGAGCAACGCGCTGTCGAAGCCGGGAAGATAATTGTTTCCTTATGTCGAAAGTACAAAATCGAGGCAATTGCCATCGGCAACGGCACCGCCGGCCGCGAAACCGAGAAGTTTGTCAACGGCCTGGGCCTCCCGACCGACATCCCGGTAATCATGGTCTCCGAATCGGGCGCATCGATTTATTCGGCTTCGGCGGTCGCTCGCGAGGAATTCCCGGACCAGGACGTGACGGTGCGCGGTGCGGTCTCGATCGGGCGACGGCTGCTCGACCCACTGGCCGAACTAGTCAAGATCGACCCAAAATCAATCGGGGTCGGGCAGTATCAACACGATGTCGAACAGACTGCGCTCAAACGCGGCCTTGATGATACCGTGGA